>NZ_VATL01000003.1:0-266399 GCF_005781065.1 Escherichia sp. E1130 | reverse complement strand
TGAGATACCTGCAATAACGGACGTGTTTCCCCATAAATCCCGGCGACAACCCAATCGAGCAGCTTTCCGGATAATGCAGGAGAAGGCCAGTAAGGCAGGCTCAACGAGTTGAAATCATCAAGATATTCCTGGGCCATTTCGTTGTAAGCATCGAAGAACGCCACGACATTCTCATCGTCCCTGAACTGTTTGAAGCAGTAAGCGGGGATTATTGTGTCAACTGGTGCTTCCATATTTCTCTACCTGAATCTGGGCGGTTGAAGTGGTGAAGTAGGAGTACGTATCGCCATACACCAGCGAAGAACCCGTCTCAGGCGGAACAATGGTCCCGTTGATACCAACCTGAATATCGATCATCGATACCAACGATGGCGGGACGAGTCCCTGCACAGACTCGAGGAAAATCTCCTGAATCTGGAGGATGTTGATTGGCTGCCCTACTGCAATGCCGTTGATATAGTCGACAACGTTCTGCTGCACTGCTTTGGACATACCGGCCGGGTCGATATATTTCGTTGATGCCGTACTCCAGGTGATGAAGACCGAAGCAGCCTGAGATGTCGGTACGACAAACGGCAGCTGGTAGCTGTCGGGGTAAGAGTCAATCTGTACCGTCTTTTTCTCCACCTCTGCACCGGAGGGATTGCTGACATCATTCGTCAGTGTCGAAATGTCCGGAACTGCTTTATAAATGGCGTAGGCCACCTCGTACGGGTCACCACCACCGACCACCGCCACCCATTTCCCGGCTGCTGGCTGTCGGAACGAAACCAGGTTTGCTTGTACCCCATCGACCGCTTGTACCATCATGCGAAAGAAATCCGGTACGCCCTGTGCAGTCGACATGCCTGACTGCATAACCTGCGCCCGGTACGAAGCATAGGACTGCGCCTCCAGTCCCGGCAGGCCCGTGGTCAGGTTGGTGCAGGTAACGTTGTAGTCCTTCGGTACCGACGTGATTATTTGGGTAACGGTACCTTCAGGAACAGCCCAGGAGTTGGGAGAAATCGCCAGGCAATAGACTGGCTCGGTTTGACCGCTCGAAGGGATGACGGTATCGCGCACTACGGCATACTGATTGTTGCCATCGCTCACAGTGAATCCCTTCGGGATAGGGAAGCCCGGTAGACCAGAGAACACCACATACACCGATGTGTTTGTTCCCTCCCCTTGCTGCACGCCGTAGATATTACCCAACTGCATCAGCAACGGGATATTCGCGCCGTATGGACTGCATGAATTGATGAGATCGACACGCGCCTGATCAATCAGAGCAATCCCCCCGGTTCCTGTGCCAGCCATATCGGCAATCAGTCCCGGCGGCAGGTTTGCGGTGTAGCCAGGTACCTTTGCAGCGACACGAGAAATTAAACTGGCTAAAATAGTTTTTGGCGGCGTGGGCTTTGCCCCCGCCTCGGTCATGATTATGGGCAGATCAGACATATTCTCCCCTAAGGATAATTTATGAAGAAAAAATTACTGCTATTAATAACAATGATCACATCAGGATGCGTACCATATGCATACCGGACAGATCTTTCTGATTGTCTAAGCATTGGTAATTACACAAACAAAATAACTAATGAAAAAATAATCAATGAATTAAATAGTACAGAGATCAATAAAATTCAGAAAATAACTCCTACAGGTAATGTAAAATTTGGCGATGGTGACTCAACTGAATGCCCAGTCACCGTCACTCATGAAAATGGAACATCTGAACAAGGATTTCTTATATCTAGAGGCCGATGGTCTCAGCAGAAAAAATTAGAGTACAAATTTCTTTCAAAATGGGATGCGCAACAACAAGTTGAAGAAAATAATGCAGCAAATAAAATACGTACTGAACAAATAGAATCACAGGCTAGAGCACGCGACACAGAATCAAAACATGATTTTCAGTCTGCATCTATAACTGCATATCCATTCAAGGCAGAGATCTATTGCTATAACAAAAAAAATTTTAACATGTACAAACCAGTGGACTGTGGCATTAGCGCTTCTGGAAAATTAGGACCAACAAATCTTTATGATAAACAAGCGCTAACTTTTGATATTCTTCTTCCATCCTCATTCACTCTTAAGGCGTCCATGGCTGAGCCAGACTTGTTTATGGGCATTAAGGTTGATATTCGTTCTCGTAAAACAAATGAAGTAGTGAACACCCGCACAGGCAGTTACACTGATACTGTTTTTATTAGCAACTGACTATCCCGATCATACATCGAATCAAACAGCCACCGTTTTTTGATAGCTAATTCCATTTTTAAAAATAACGTCAATTTTATAGGTGGGGTTAGCAGCCCCATCTACTTTTGAGATTGCCAGTGATGCGAAGTACCCGGCGAACTGCTGCTGTACCATGTTGACGTAAAAGTCCGGGTAAACCTGCTGAACTATCGATTGCTGCGCCGGAATGCCGTACTGGGCATAAAACGGCGATTCACCCAAGCTAAGCTTCAGCGTCTGAATCAGTGTGGTCAGCCAGCCGTATGAAAAATCCCCATTAGAATCAGGCTCGACCAGTACCCACGTTTTTTTTCCGTTCTCGTCAGTGACGCGGCCCCAAGTTCTCATGAAAATCTCCTCTATGCGCCTGGTGTTGGAGGTTCGGAAGGAATATCTGCACTACCTGGTTCGACACCTTTAACCAAGTGCGGGTGATCAATGAGGCTGACCTCACCGGCCACTACATCCTTCGTCACGTTCATTGGACCAATAAACGTAGCCGTGGTACTGGTCATCTGGTCAGGATCCTGCACTATTGGTCCGTTAAGGTGCAGCGTTCCCCCGCCCAAGTAAATATCCTTGGCATTGAGGTAAATGGCGTCTGCTTTCTGCGTAATTGTTCCCGGTTCCACTGTTATTGAACTGACCCCGTCGGCCGTTTTCAAAATGGCGCCATCAGGACCATATAGCACTATTTTGTTCGGATCCTCCTTCGTCCAACCCACGTTGGATAAAGGTACAAAGAACAGCGGAACCAGTGATAGCGTTAACGACCTGCTGGCAATCCCGGTCCCCAAGCCTGATACCCCTCGCAGCGAGACATCAGCAGCCACGGTCACCCCTTTATCACCTTCCTGTATCGGGTATCTGATGTATTCAAAAGTAGCGACAGGAAGGGTTGTCTGCGGGTACTGAGTGCCATCTGGAAGCATATCGAACTGCACTGTGACGATCTGCCCATCAACCGCAACAACATGGCAGGGTAGAGATCGACCGGATATAGCAGTCCGGTCTTCATTTGCCGTATGGATCGCGTTATTCAGAGCCTTCAGGAAAGGAAAAGTTTGTCCATTGCTCATGTTGTATTCTTCGCCAGCGCGACGGCCTCGTAGATTGTCACCCAGGAATTGGTGTTATCAGGGTTAAGGAAATCGCCGACATGGCGCACTGATGTTACCAGGAATTTTCCCGAGAAATTCACTCGGTTACGCAGCGATGAGTACGAGCGTTCACTATTAACCGAAAGGAGCGCCCCTGGTCCCGAGATAATATTTTCGGGCAAAGCAACCTTCATTCCACAGAACAAATCTGAGCGAAGGGGACACTTGAACGAAACACTGAACATACCAATCCAGTTCGGCTGGTCAATCAATTCCTGGGGGAGAATTTGAACTGTGCCATCGTCGGTAGTGTTATTGTCGAAAACGCGAATGACCCGGTTTTGCATCACCATCTGCACTCCGGTGTAATCAGCACGACTTACATAGGAGAAAGAGTGACTTCGAATTACGGCAGCAAGTTGGGTTAGTCGCGGATAAACACCAGTAGCGGGCTCTGCAAGCACCAACTGGTCATTGATGGAAATGTCAATTTTGAATCCGGGATAAGCAACTGCCAGCGCGCGGTTGAGCACATCACTTAACTTCTCCCCTTTTTTTCCATCGAGTGTAATGCTGTTCTCTTGCCCTTTGTCATTCAGCAACGGGCTGGGATTCACCACGAAATTAAGAGACTGATTAGTCCCCTGCCACACCGGAAAAGGGTTATAAATCTGCCCGCTGAGAATAAGTCCACCCTGATTGGGGTTTGCAAGTGGAAGTCCTGCAGAAAAGCCGGCGATCAAATCGACCCGGCATCCTGCCAGTTGCGTGCTCTCCCGCAGCATTGAAATTGGCACGCCAAACAGGGAAATTCTGGTACCGCTGGAAACAACGTCATACCCGGTGATTAGTGCGTCGAACTGGATTTGTAGCGCTGACCCTGGAGACAGAGAACTGTCAAACGGGCCAATCGGATTACCTGTGTCATCCAGCGGCGTTTTGCCATTTTTGTCAGTTAGTTCGAGTCTGTAGTATTTCATCAGGTCGCCTCGAACTGGTTCGAACTGACCCGGAAGACAAGCGACCCCGGCGCGTAAGGGAGCGCCAAGTTGATGTCATAATCGTCAGGAGAGCCAACAAGCGGCACATACCAAACAACCTGCCCTTGCCCATCGGTGAGCCTGAGGTAATAGCGGTTTGCATACTGGTTGTATGGGACGGTACCGAACAGTTTCGCGCCGCCGACAGTGGCCTGAAACGAGAAAGGAGTCTTCCCGTCAGGATTGAAGGGTATAGTGGTTGTCATGTTGAGACCTAAAATTTTGGAAAAGCAGGAATCAGATCGCCATTACTCCACCAGGATCCTGTATCCGCTGAAAAAGTTGTCGGCATTCCCGATTCGAATTTACTCATCAGGCCGCCGAGTGCCGCCTCCACCTGTGATATTGCGAGAAGCGGCTGTTCAAACTCCATTTCCCAGGTGTGTTGAACCTGCTTATTCTGCTCAGAAAATCCCGACACATCGACAAACGAGCGCATCAGGCAGCCGGTGTAGATATACGAGGGCGTCATCACGACGTAATAGCCGCCGCTCTGATTGTGCTTATCCAGCGCCAGTTTCAGTGCGGCGAAGGTGATCCCCTTGGTTGCGTACCCTCCATCCTTCGTGGATGCAGGTCGTAGCATCTGCATTCGCACCTGGTTCGGACGGTTGATTACCGAGTTAGCCGCCGTCGCCATGTTGTAAAAATTGAGAGTTCCGATTTCTTGCCTGATTAGTGAAGTTCCGGCCATTGGAGTGAAGTGGGCTGTTGGTCCGGAGAGTTCACCGTGAAGCAGACCATCAACAATACTCACACCTTCGGTCAGAACCGCGATCGGCATCATGCCCCCGGGTATTTCGGAGGCAATGCCCTCAACTAGAATTATCGGCGAAACCTCGAAGGCCAGACGGAACGCCTGACCAAAGTAATTCAATGCCATGCGTTACCTCGGCGTTATGTAGATCCCCTGAACCTGAGCCTGAATATCGGAGCCTGGCTTTTCGTTTACCTGGAGGTTGATTGTGGCCCGATCGCTAACTCCACCTTTACCGAGAGTGCTACTTGCGTCACTCAATTGCTGGAGAATGCCAGGATGCTGTTCAACTGCGCCCTGAACTTTAGGCAGAATATTCAGTAAATAATCGACAGTCTCTTTTTTGAGATTGAGATTGCCGTCCTTCGAAACAGCAATATTGCCGCCGTTGTACTGAGCCAACGCTTTTGCAACATCCCCACCATATCTGTTCAGATTGTCGCGGAAATATTTGCCAGCAGCATCGACTGACTTCTCTGGATCAAAGCGTTCCATTGTCGACAGCCCATAACCAGATGCTGTCGGTGTGGTGAACTGGAAGAGTCCGGCTGCCCCTGACTTTTTGTTATAAGCCAATGGATTACCGCTGGACTCTTTCATTGCTACAGCGCCAAGCAGCCCGGCTGGTAGTTGGTTATCCTGAGCAACCTGATCAAATCTCGTTTTTAAAGAAGCCAGTTGGCTATCTGGCATGTGATAACCAAGGCCATTCTTATCAAAAATGTTTTTATCGGACCAAATTCCGGTGTACTTGCCCGTGGCTTGATTTGAGCCTGGCAGTTTCCCGTTCAGGTATTCATCCCCATACATTTTAAGGATTGGGTTTACCTGATCCGGCCCTTTCCCTGTCCCAGACAGATCCACTCCAGGAACATTACCGGCTATCCACTTAATGGCCTGGCCCAGCGCTGTAACGATGGCCTTTACACAATCTGCGAAGGTTTTCAGATCGGTCTGGAAGCTATCTCCACCCAGCCAGTCGCCCAGTTTGTGCAGGCCGCTCGCCAGCGTGTCGAATACAGCTTTCCCGTTTTTACCGTTGAGGAATTTTTCGATGCTGGCGGTCAGGTTGTCGGAGATTTTACCGATGGGGGCGCTCAGCTTCGCCAGTGCTTTCAGAAAAGAGTTTCCGATCCGGTCGGCGTTGTATTCAAACTTTGCAGTTAAATCCTGGTATTTCTGCTGAGTGCCGCTACCCATATCCCGGTCAAGAACCTGTGACTGCTCAGTGAACTGCTTACTCAGCTGCGGCAGGCGGTCGCTGTTCGCAAGAATTTGGTTAGCGGTCGCCACATCGATCACACCATCGAGGCCATAGCCTTGTAGCACGGATTGCGAGACACCAGTACCTTTGTACTGCTGTAAGAGACGGGAAACGCCCTCCAGCAGTTTCGGCATATTTTCGGCGGCACCAGCCTGCGGATTGATGCCCAACGACATAATCCCGGCGTACTGCGGGTTATTTGGAGCATTCTGTACCGCAGCCAGCGCCTGCATGATGTTCCCGGTATTACTGATTCGGGTGCCGTAGACGTTGTTAGCGGCCTGCATCTGCCCAGAAGTGACATTCAAACCCTGCGCGGTGCGGTACTGATCGGCAACGTGGCGTGCCATTAATCCATAGCCAAATGGACCGGCCACACTCAGCGCCGCAATTTTAGTCCCCCAACTGATGGTGGTGGCAAACAGCCCCTTCAGCGTACTGGTGGTGGCCCCGAGAGTTTTATTGATGAGCGTGAAGGTTTTCAGTGTGCCCTGGGCTTCCTTGTTCAGCCCCTTCATGAACTTGTCGAAACCGGACGCATCCGGCTTTTTCCCTGTCTGCTCTTCAGGTTTTTTGGCTGGTGGCCGAGCCGTGGGAGCCGGGACCGGAAAACCACCCGGCCCGACGGTGATGGCTGCCTTAAATTTGTCGGCGATCTCGTGGAGCGCCTTGATTTTTTCGTCGTCGAAATCCAGAGTCAAAACTGGAAGCTGATTCCCTGCCATCAGAACAACCCCCGCGGCGGTTTGAGTTTCAGCAGCTCACGTAACTGAGCCGCTGTTTTCAGGTTTATTCCGCTATCTGTCCAGAGTTCGGGGAATCCGACTCCGGCGGAGAAGTCGAGAATTTCGGAGATGACGTGTTCACCGTCTCGCCAGAACTGGCGGCAGGCTTCGACATCTGCAATGAAGCAGTCCAGTCCATAAGACTCAAGGATGTGGTTTGACTGCCCCAGACTCCATTGACCTGGTCCATAACTTCCTTCGCCTGATTTGGTTTGTTCACTGACGAGACGCATGTAAAAAAAACGAGTTCGCCGATCACATCATCCATATCGACAATTTCACGCTCCAGCGCCACATCCAGCGGTTTGGTATCCCAGCCCTTCCCCTCTACCGGATAGACCAGACTTGAGAGGCGAATGATTTCGTTGACCAGAGTGTTGTGAACTCCGTTTGAACCATCCCAGGCATCATTACCTTTTGCGATTTTTTCGAGGAAGAGATACGCCACCCGAGGTCCGGCAACAATCCCCAGCCCTTCAGTGAAAATTGCCGAGAAAGTTTTAGCCAAAATCAGGAAGTGCTCGCGGTAAACCTCTTTCGAGATTGGCGCAGAATGAACGTAAGCCGTACCCAGCTCAGTTTCGACAGGAACGATCAGGTTGAGGTTTCGAGAAATTTTCATCAGAGATCCCACATTTCCGAGTTGATGTAATAGGTTCCAGTGATAGTAAGGGCAACGCCCGGCTCACCGCCTGCAAAGCTCATGTCAGCCACGCTCGTGATGGCAGTATTCAAAAGCTGAAAATCGCCAAAAACTTTGCTGTCCGAATACACCTGAGCATCGCCAATTGCAGAGTTCGCCTCCCACTGCGTTTTGTACTGCGAACCAAGGGACTGGCTGCGCAGCAGATGAACCTTAGCCTGCATAATCATGTACGGCTGAGGTGACTGAACGGCTCCGGTCATGGCCGGGAGGAAATCGGTCATATTTCCCTGGAAGGTCAACTCAATACCCTCCTTCGCAAGATATGAAGCCGAAACGTTGAGTTCGGCATGGTCGGTAAATTTGATACTGGCACGTACGCGGTTAAGCGTGCCAACAGGAATCATTGGATTCGGCACGGTTCAACTCCTTAGGAAAGCTGCATTGTCACGTTGATGTTGAAAATGATTGTTGTGAAGCCACGCATCGGCGTGTACGTTGCTGACAGCCCAGCATAGCGACCAATCTGGTAATCGTTGGGGTTGTCTTTAACGTATTGTTTGAACGGGATGGCGTTCACCGTAACCGGGCCATTTACCAACCCATAGGCAATGCCGGTGTTAAACACGCTTTGCGCACGCTGCTGGAGTCGGTCGATACCGTCCTGGTCGTAGTAGAGCGGGTTAATCGGGTTGTTGCTGCCATTGATCACTTCGTTCGCCAGGGCCATGTCGACGTTAATCTGAACCCAGTCAACGCTATACCAGTACGTCGCATCATTGCCGTCGCTAGTCACTCCTTTCACCAGGATGGTGTTAGAAATGCCGCCCTCGGCCCCAGTGTCGACGTAGTTGATGTTCTGCGCATCCATCGTGCTAAGAATGCTATTTTTCGCCTTGTTGGCGTTGACCGCTTGCAGATAGCGGAATGCCATCGGCGGGACTTTGTTCACTTCGGATGGAGACGCGGAAACGAAATTCCACATATCGGCAACCGCCGCGTTGGTCGTCGGGTAGGTATCGTCAGCCATTGCGACAACCGACTTAATGCTGGCATACGGCGATGTGTAGTTGCTGTCCTTCGGCGTATCCTCCAACACGTAGAAATACTGTTTCGCGTCACTGGCGGTGTAGAGTTTGGCCAGCGTGATGAAGTCTGTGTCACCCTTCCACGTTTCCGGTACCAAGTAAGCGTAGAAACGTTTAAGCGGCTCCTGCATGTACAGCTTCAATGCAGCGACTTCGTTCTTTGTGACATCCTTCTGGTACCCAAGTTCGAGGAGATAAGTCCCCACTTTTTGACCCTGAGCGAAAAACGTATCAACCGCAGTAACGAGCAGTTCACTGTTAACAAGCGTGAACTGGCCCAGCGTCGTTGGTGAGCCGTCTAGCGTTGAGGTGCTGTCTGTCCAGGTCAGTGAACCCGCCAGTCCCAGCGTCGCCGTGAACGTGCCGTTCCAGATAGTGGGAGAGCAGCCAACAATAGTGATTTCGATTTCACTGCCCGGATCGCGGTCGATTTTCACACTATCCGGCACCGTCAGAGTGAAGTCAGAACCGTAGGAAGAATTTTCCGCAGTCAGTGACTCAATCGGAATGTTAACCAGATCGGTGATGTCCGAAGACTGAGTGAGAAGAACAGGCCTGCCCGGCTCTTGTGTAGTAGTACCAAACGACAAAACAGCCGACATCTGCTGAAGATTCGAGGGCATGGCCCCGATCGTCTGCGAGACGTTAACGGTGACAATTTCGTAACCCATTATTTAACCTCGTAATTAAAAATGACTTCTTTGATGAGCTGCCGGGAAATGTCCCGCGTGGTGGCCTGGTAATAATTCACCTCGAAATCCACCGTTTTTTTCTTAGCCAGTGCGTTGATTTCCACCTGGTTGGATTTGGCGTCACTGACGATCGGAATGTTGGTCACGCCAAATTCATCACCGTCGAGCGCCGTCTCGACGACGAAATCAACAAAATCGAGCGCATTCTGGTTACTGAATCCGTAGAGCGTCACGCGCACTAAGTCCTGCGAAAGTTGATAGCGCACGCCGTTGTACACCAGCGGAGCCACCTGAAGCGGCGTGGTGCTGCGCACATCTGCGGCGATATACGGAGGCTTCAGATTCGAGGGCACAAGAAAAGACGGGTAAACGGTGGCAAACTGCTTCAACGCCAGCCAGATCGGCGTGCTGTTCGAGATGATTTGTTCGTCGCTAATGTCGTCAGCGCTGTCGATAATCTGCGACCGCATCGTTGGCAGGATCGCCGTTCCCCGGTAATGAAAAATTCCTGCCTGGGTGTAACGACTCTCCATCCGAGAAAATGCGAACTGCGTACCATCGTATTCACCGAGATATACAGAGTTCGGACCCTGAATATTGAAATCGTCTATTTTCTCAATTGGCGTGAAAATAATACTGTTTACATCGCGGGACGTTGTATCGTTCTGCTCAGTAACAACCTGCCTGTGCAGGCTCCCTTTTATCGTGCTGGTCAGCGGGCTATCAGTAAGCCCCAACCGCGCCAGTTCATCCGGGTTTACGATTGCAGCATTGATCCAGTAAACAAAACCATCGAGCGGCAGAACCTGTTTCACATAAAGAGTGAAATTAATTTCCTGACCTGACGATATTGTTTCTACTGCTGACTGCAATACACCAGATAGCTGGTTCCCGGTCTGCTCGGCAAGTTCATCAAGACTCGGCATCGTCATCTATCCATGCCACAAAAGATGATTTGAATAAGCCGCCATCAATGAAGGACGGGCGACGCAGCCCCTTCTCCTGTTTCAGGCGAGAGTTTTTACCTTCCAGCGCGGCCAGTGTTGGCACACCATCAACAGCTAATCCGGCCATTTCTTCCCGTTCGAGAAAAATGTTGAACTGCTGCATAGTTTCCCCGAGCAATTCCCCCTGATTAAGCGGCGCACCATGCTGGATGTGATTGATAAGCGAATAAGCAACAGCCTCGCCCACCTCAGCGCAGATTTCATCAGAGTGCGTTTCAAAGAAATGGGTGAAAAGTTGGTACCTGTCCTGAAGGTCTTCGGCAACCTCATAGGTAGTAGTAGACATGTCGCCGTAGTCATACGGCATATCAATGACACCCAGACAGACTTTCACGGCGTGTACCCCCAGAGCGGCCCCATTTCCATCAGAACGGCAACAACCTGACGACCATACGGATCCTGCATCAGCATCAGATCGGCCAGTGTCAGGTTATTGAGCGCATCGCTAATAGTCATTGAACCCGATGTTCCCTGATCGGCAGCGGAATTAACCAACCCGTACATTGGAGTGTTCAGGCCAAGTTTTTTGCGTTGTTCAATGAAGAAATCACCGGGACCATAACGCAGCAGAAGCGAGCCACCAGCGTTATAAACGGTGTTCGTGTAGATGATGGGCAGGCACTCCAGCCCCAGATGTTTCGGGATAAGCTCCAGTGCCGAGCCGTAACAGCATTTCAGCGTGGGATCATTATCGGAAATGGCTGTATCAGGAACGCCCATCACGCCACGAACGAATGCGAGGTATCCCTCAAACGTCGGGCGAATGGTCATTATTTTTGCACCTTCACCGTTTTATTCAGTTTCGGTGGGTTGTCCTGTTCAACGTTGACGGCCTCACCGGTTATTTCAACGACGACTTCACCCGGTTTAGGCGTTTCGCCACTCTGCATGACAGCTTTATCAACGGCATTACTCATCGACACGGCGTTAGCCTCAAGAATAGCCTGAGACATATCGTCGAGATTTTCGGTTTTTTGCTCCGCATTCTCTTCGATACGGCCAACGGTCAGCGGCTTATCAATGGAATAGCAGATTCCGGAAAATGTTTTGTCCACTTTGTCGCAGCGCTGGAAACCATACGGCTCATGCTGTTTGATGATGTGGTGAATAACGTCAGACTGGTTATCGATCATATGCTGGCCGCCAGCGGGGATCGTTACACCAAAGGACTGTGATTTTTCCGGCAGTTTGTAGTTGAACGTATGAGCCTGACGGGAACAGTTAGCGATAAAAAGTTTCATGAATTTTCCTCAAAAAAATGGGGAGTGTTATCTCCCCAAATCCACCAGTTAAAACAACGAGGGTATTACGCGTATTTCGCAGAAAGCAGCGTCACGCCTTCAGAACGGAAGTTCCAACCAGGAGTAGAACGCATGGTGTACAGCGTGGTAATGCCACCGTCCGGCATCGGTGACGGGATTTCAGTCGGCGCTGCAACGTCGCAGAACATTACGTTCACGGCCTTCTGATTGGGCATCAGGGTCGCGAAGATGTTGGTGTTGAGTTCCTGACGTGCCTCAGGCACAACCAGTTCCGGGTTGGTTACGATAATAAGATCGGTACCGCCGGCACCTTTACCAATCAGCGTGTCGTCCTGACAGAAGATCACATCATCACCGCTGGCACCGTTGGCGATATTTTTAACCATGGTACCGACAGTTTCAGTACCGCCACCCGGGCGTTGATAGCTGGTCAGTTCAACAACACCAGTCCATTCCAGCGCCTTCATGAACCGCTGAGGACACAGAACAACGGTGGTCAGAGCCTGCCCCAGCAACATCATGCGGGTTTTCTGATCTGCAATCAGACCGAGGACAAACTTCGCCATTTCACCGGAATCCCAGGTGGTGTACGAATCGTTGCCCTGGCTATCGCTGCCGAGGTTTACCGTGGTCGCATTTGGTGAGTTGGAGATCCCTTCGTTGTTGGATGCTTTCACGCCATAAATGAGCATGTTGCGAAGCTGCTGCGCATGGCCCTGACGGTTAGCCAGTTGCAGACCGCTGTTTAGTGAATAACCCCAACGGCTCGCCGCATCAGTATCGAGATAGCAGTACTGTGAACGGGTCGAAATGCGGTAAGTCATCATCTGGTCATAGCTCGGAACGATGCTCGCAGACGGTAACTGGCCAGGCAGCGACTGGCCGACATGAGCCTGAGTCGTTGCACGAAGATATTTCTGGTACACAACCAGATCGCTTGAACCGATACGAGCAGAAGGTGCGCCGCCCGGAAGGATTTCGAATGCGCCGGAAGCCATGCTGTACTGCATGACAATATCCGGCTGCATCATGGAAGGCGATACTGTGGTAATCGCTGGTGCGAATGCGCTCATTAATAACTCCTTAAATCAAGAACAGGCCACAAGGCTTGCCGTTTTCCCAGACCACGTTACCGCTGGTTTCTTTTTTCACTGTCAGGTTGCCCTGCTGGGAAACCATCAACAGGCTGATGTTCACTTTCGGGTTAGAGGAAGAACCACTGGAATACACATCCACGCAGTTTTCCGTCATATCCCAGACAAATCCATCAGCCCCGACAGGATCATCACCAGTGGCAAGTGCCGCGACTGCTGCGCTGATCGGCAACGGAATACGCGCACCTGAACCGACGCGATAGTAGTGAACCGAACCACCAGCCAGATAAAGCGGTACCGGGTTGCTGGCAGTCGTGATGCCGTGGTACGCCTGGTTAAACACGGTAAAAGCGTTACACACCGATGCCGTTGCTTTTTTGATGGTTGATCCGCTTACGTTTTCAGCCACAGTGGAAACGCACTCAACCACACCAATACCGCCCCATACGGGCGCATCGAGGTTTTTATCCAGCGTGCCAGAGCAAAGTTGCAAGCGGGTCGCAGGGTCGTCCTGCGCGTCCCCCTGAGTCAGGCCACGCGATTCGACGTTAAAGCTGCCAGCGAATGAACCCTGTGTTTTGAACGGGTCGAAATTAATATCAGCCATGGTTGTTCATGCTCCCTGGAGTGTTGATTTTGACGAGGCGACGTCCCGGAGTTTTGAATGCTGCTAACCAGACGTTGGGATCGCCCTGGTATTCAGTAATGCGGCGACCTGCTTCATCCATACGAACACGCTGGTGTAACTGGCCCAGAGTGTTGTTCATTTCATTCTCGATGGATTTCCGCGCTTCGCCGTAAATAGCCTCTTCGAGAACAGAAAGGGTCGCAGAATCCGCAATTGCGCGAATGTTCACGTCCTTATGCTTTTCCGAGTGCTTTTGCATTCCCATCAGTACGCGCTTGCGGTAATCCAGCGCTATTTCCCCGGAGAATGGAGTGGGTGCCTGTTTACCACATGCAACGTAAGCGGAGTCAGCTTTAACCCTGGCTTCAGTCATGTCAGAGTCAGATTTAGCTTTTTCCTCCTCCTCGGCTTTGGCCTTTTCTTCATCAGCCTTGGCCTGATCAGCTTTACGCTGTTCTTCTTCGGCTTCATCTGCTTTGGCTTTTTCCTCTGCCTTTTTCTGGGCTTCAGCTTCATCAGCCTTTTTCTGCTCTTCAGCAGCGGCATCTGCTTTTTTCTGTTCTTCCTGATCGGCTTTTTCCTTTGCCTCTTTCTTTTCCGCTTCTTCCGCATCAGCGCGGACTTTGATGCCGGATTCCAGCGAATCCATACGCGCAGAGATCGTTTCAAATCCCTTATTCACACCGCCTAATGCATCGCCAACTACTTTCGCGACGATGCTTTCGAGCATTTTCTCGTCCATATCAATGTCACCTTTGTTAGAAACCTCGACCCCTGTGGGGATCTTGTCTTTGTCCCACACTCCCAAAGAGCCGTGGTCCTCTGTTACCAGAGCGATGTGATCGAGCAGGAAGGGCACGCCTTCGATAAGGAAGTTCGTGTCACCATCCATTACTTCCACATTGCCTGATGCGTTGTTAAATACGACTGAAGGACTGGTCGAAACCGTTTCCTTCACGATCTGCTCAACGATGTCCCGAATGTAGATGCGACAAACCGCCCAGACTTCATCCCCTCGGATGTACGGCAGCATCACCGAACCGACGATTCGCTCGGTAAAATCCTGCTCCGTTAAGACGGCTTTATCAGGGTGATTAGTGATAACGGGTAACCCGTTACAGCGTTGAAGAAACGCGTCGTTAAGATAGAGATTCGGATCACGCCATACGTGTTCTTTCAGCCCTGTCCGGTACGCTAGCCCGGTGCCAGTAATGCGCAGGTTGACCAGCCACATGTTCGAAAACTTCATCGGAGAAGGCGCAGTGCCGTCCCGTATTCGCTGTGCTAATTCAAGCTCGGTTAAATTCACGTTTTCCTTTCTCCGTTAAAAACTCGACAGGTAATTTCTGCGGGGCATAAATCGGAAACACCTGACAACTGCAAAATGGATCTTCGCCAGCAGCGGTAATTTCGTCGTAATAACCGTATTCGGGCTTAATCAATCCCTGCTGTACCGCCCAGGAGTCGCGGATCAGGTAAATTAGCGTGTCGCGGTGCTTGTGATCGACGCGATAGTCGTAGCCAGGCCGCCGCCAGTTTGAATGCCAGCGAAACGCGATAGCGCCACCCTGAACGGAAAGCAGGTATTTCACGTTGCTCGCAAGTTTATGCCCCTGGTCGATTGCTACCCGGCGACTGATGAAATCCAGGTCGGTGACTGATTTCCGAATAGCCGATTTCTGCGCGTTTTTATCAATCTCGCTCACACCGTCCGGAGGGATAGACGTCACCCACCCCTGAAAACGCTGCACAGTGCGTTCAATGGCCTGCTCACGGTTCAGTTTGATAAGGTTGGCGCTGGCAAAGATTCGCCGATCAAGCTCCTTACGGAGTTCTGGCTTAATCTTGTCGAGGGTGATTTGTTTGGGCCCGTCTGGAGGCTGGTCCCGTAAAGCGCCACCGTGAACGACGAGGCGGCTGTAAATTGATGTGAGGTGCTTGCGCGTTACATCATCGCTGGGTGATTCCCGGCTGGCTGCCACCCGAAGTTTCTGACACCAGGAAAGCAACGATTTCTGGCTATCCCACCCATTATCAACGTAATAATTAATCGCATCGGTCAGCACTTCGTAGAGGGTTTTAGGTTTCCTCTTCGGTTTCGTGCGGCTGGTTCGTTTGTCCGCCATTATTCGGATCCTGCGGTGGTGGTGGCTGGTATTTCGAAAGGGCTTCTTTGTCGATGATCATCGGTGAGTCGCCGTAGGTTTCGGTGGCGTTGGTCACGCTGGCCAACCACTCTGCCGCCATCGCCCTGTTTTCGGGATCAAGCTGTTGCGCCATGATTGAGAACAATGCACCAGCTTGCTGCACAACCTTGCTGTCGCTCTCACGGCGCTTATCAGGCGACTCTTCCACCAGCTCCTGCCAGCCCGCATCAAACTCACGCTCCCACATCCTGAAAGTGGTCTGATAATCCTCGGTGATAATGTCCGGATAATCGTTCTTCAGAGAGGTGTAAAAATCCTCATTCCAGGCGATGTAACGCACCAGGCGTTCGAAGTAATCCATCACCGGCTCGATAAGTTGACGCACCCCATCGACATACTGGCTGATGGCTTTGGAATCCTCTTTCCCTTCCCCAAATCCATTAGAAAATGCCTCCTCTTTGATAAGGATGGCGGGAACATCGCTACCTGCCGCAATGTCGCTGATAATGTTGTCACGGGCTGTAGAGAGCGCTTTATCGATATTCTGAAGGTTCAACGACTCGATATCGTCTTTCGTGCCAATACTGAGCACCCCTTCATTTTCCGAGATTTTGACGTTTTCCCTTTTCTTACCTGTGGCCGCCGCCATGATGCCGCTGGCTACCGAGCCGTTCTGTTCGGTTTTGGCGACAAGCACGCCTGCCTTTTTAGCCACGAGATTGTTTGCCACCATCGTCCCGATATACGACTTCATCGGGTACAGAACACGCTGAAACACGCTGCGGCCAGTAAAGCCGAACGTTGAGTTCTGGTATTCGAGGTAAATCGGTGTGCCGTTGAATATTTTCAGCGTGCGCGATGGATGCCAGCTTTTTGAGGCTATTTTCAGCGTTGCATTCGCCTGCTGAAAGAACCGGCTATTCGGGTTCTGGTCAGTGACCATACTGCCGGCAGCATTAAGCGGATCCCAAACGTTGATATAAACGTCCTCTTCCCGCAGTCCAAATGTCGGTAGCGGGTCTTTGCACGTTGCGCCATCCGTCCCAACGCCGATAGCGGCAGCGCCATAGCAACGGGATACGTAAAAGAGATTTTTTATCTTCTCATTGAGGCCCATACGCTCCCACACTTCGCGAAACTGGCGAACAACACGTTCATCCGGGTCAGTCTCGACGTTATAGGTGCGCGGTTTGCACATCGCCATGTTGATTGGCTTTTCCACCAGCTTGCCGCCCAGCGGGTGATACTGCCAAAGCAGCTTACACAGCTCATAGCCGACGTCGGTCCCCGGTTGAATTCCTTCATGGTCGAGAATTTTTGTCAGCTCGGAACTGATGTTGTTATTGAACTGAATTTCAGCCATCAGAATTCCCTGTTTACAGTGCCTCGTAGTTGCCGAACGCGATGATCAGCCCGTATGTGTAGCAATCGAAGAGGTCATCAGCGCGTTTGTGCGCTTTCGGGTCTGCCAGGTGGAAACCGGCGATTTGGTGGATGAGGTGGTTTGCAGTCTTTTTCTTGAATTCAACAGTCTTGTCATAGGCGGGTTGAGCGATTTTCGCTTTCTCCTGCCAGTGATGACCGGACGCCAAAACTGCCCTTTCATCTTTACCTTTCGCCGTCAGAGCCGATTTGATGGGCCTCATGTCCCAATCTTCGGTTTCGGCTTTCTGGTTGAGGATAGCGCCCATTGCAGCGTCTTCCATGAAAACACCCTGGCTGCCAAGACGAGGGCGGCAAATCTTCGCCAGCCGATCGAGGTTGTCGTACACGCTCGGCATGTATTCCGGAAGCAGCGACGCCTTAATCTGAGTGATATCCCAGTCGATAATCGTGAGCCGTGGCTCGGAGTAGGTTTCCTCATAGGCAAAGTAAACGAACCCGGTACCATCGTTTTCGGTACCGCCTTTTAGCGCGGTATCAGCTACGGCAAAGATCATGTCGCAGGTATCTGGCATCGCTACAGGCTGGCCATCCACCAGCAGCTTGTTCACGTCCAGCAATGCATCTTTCGACCAGTCGATAAATTCAGCCTCAAACTCCTGCTGAAACACCCTCGGATCATTTGTCTGACGCTCTTTTTCCAGTTCATCGGGTGGGACAAATGGATTTCCGGATGTGGGGGCATGATGCTCGTAAAAACCTAATTCTTTATCGTGACAAAGAGCATAGAAAAAATTGCTATCGTCGATTCCGTCAGGTGTCGAAAACACCCACGTTTTCCCGCGCCGAGTAAGTAACGTTGGCTTAATTGATTTCGGCCAAACTTCTTCAAGCATTTCGGGTGATTTGGTGAACGCGGCTTCATCTATAAGCGCAATATCGTATTCACGCCCACGACCAGCCAGCTTATTATCGTTTGTCACCCAGAAATCTATTTTTCCACCGTTCTTCAGTAGAATTCGCTTTTCACTACGCGACTGGTTTTTTATAAGAGGGCCGAGAATCTCAATCAGTGCATCAAATATTTCCTGATATTGACGATATTCAGCAGTGAAGATGCCAACTTTCCCTCCTTCTTTGCGGTCCGTTCCCGGCTTGTGAAATTTATGCGTTACATATGAACACGCCAAACTCACCAGCATTACGGTCTTTCCATAGCGACGACCACAGCGCACAACATTATATTGATGCTGGCGACCTTCTCTCCAGATGTGAAATTGTCCAGCATGGAGCTTTGGAATAAAAATTTCCTTTGCCATTTATTTATACCTGTAATCTCTCTCCGTCAGGAGTATCAAGTGCCCCGTGAACAACGATGGTGTCATTCGAATCACCATTACGGAGGTTTTCGATTTCGGCTTTGATTTTTTCATTGCTCAGGCGGACACGTTCGATTTCAAGTAACCGAAGTTCTCTATCCTGTTCGCTGGAGGACAGATTGTGGAAAGCTGCGAGGTTTTTCAATGCAGCGTCCTGGTCACGAGTCATGACCTCGATACCGAATTTAGTTTTCTTCACCCCGGCCATAAGACGACGAGCAGGTCCAACTAAATCACGCGTATCCGCAAGGAAAACATCCTCGATGCCCTCACCTGCACATTTAGGGCAATCAGGGTTGGGGTCGTCGTTAGCAACGAAACCAAATCCACCAGACTGATCCGGAGGCGGTTTGCTGTCATTCGCTGCTTTAGCGGCTGCCTTGTCGTACTCGCTTTCATCAATCCACTGATAGTGGTTATCGAATCCCCAGCAGTAACGGCAGCAAACACGGCGCATCTGAGAAATCTCACCGGGATCCGCAATCGCTATTTCATGCCAGTGCCTGAGAATGTCCTGAGCGTTTAATATTGCCTGCTCGGTTAACTGTTCGATGCCCTGGTTAATGGCTCTCGCTACCGTTGGCTTGCGATACAGCATCCGGGCGTTTCTGTCTCCCCCGGTATAACCTGCCTTCCGATATGCCTCATACTTGTTGCGGCACTCCAGATAGTAGGAAACGAAAAGTTTTTCTTTATCGGAGAGATCTGCGCAAAAAGGGGATCTTTCGGGATCTGTTTTTGCGCAGTTTTTTAATGCCCTTCTCTTACCCTTCCCTTGTTCTGGCGCGGCCTTATCAGGATTCTGCGCGATAACCTGCGCAGTTTTTTTTTGCGCATTATTCTGCGCAGACTTTTTTATGTAGCGGCGGGCTGTGTCGTAAACCAATCCCTGCTGTTCACACCAGTCTTTCATCTTTATTCCCGTACTGGCGTGAGCGGCAGCAAACTGAGATTGCAGCTCCTTCCAGTCGGGTTTGCTCATCAATCACTGTCCTTACTGCGCGAAAGCCTCATCAGCTCGTTATAAACGTAGACGTACACGTCACCGTTACGGGCACGTTTGTATAACGCCCCTCGCAATTTGGCCTCGCCTTTTGCCGTCCCGATACGGATGGCCTCACGAAATAGCGCTAGCCTCTCCCTGTCCTGCCTCAGTTCGTCCATATCAATATCGAGCACGTCTGCAATCTGCTGTTCCGTCAAACGACGGGCGGCCAACGCCTCTATTTTTTCACGAACGAACATAAGCACCTCTACGATTTGATATGCAATACCATCGTAATGACGCCCTGTAGTGGCTGCTGTTTTAAATCCGGCAAAAGGTATAGCTACCAATACCATCTCGACCAAGCTCGCTTTCGCGGGTGTTGTGTTCCACCAGCTTAAACCCGTTAGCTGCAAACCATTTTAAGAGCCCATCATGAGTCCAGTACCAGATATGCTCATCACGGCGGAAATGACGGGACCGCAGTACATGCTCTGCGCACTCAAAGATGGGTACTGAAACGAATACCCATTTTTCCGCCCGCGCGATGGCAACCTCTGGCCGATCGATATGTTCCAGGGAATCCCAGAACGTCAGCGCCGGATATCGGTCATGGTATAAATGCGCCCACTGTCCTCGCGCTTTCAGCCACTCAACGCCCGCAGGATTTACATCAAATCCCTTGGTATCCGGACGTGCTTCAACAAATTGCCCGGCACCGATGCCAACATCCAGAACAACACCGCTGTAATGTCGCGAAACTAACTGGACCCGTGCCGCAGTCAACTCTCTACCTAGTTCGGTATCAGCCAGTTGCTGGTATCGTGAAAAATAATCTTCATCGTACGGTCGATGGGCCTTCGGCACCGGGTAACGACCAATACCCAATTCAGGCAGCCACGCCAGCCCATGTTTGATTTGCTCAGAGAAATACTTCATGCGCCCACTCGCTTACGTGATGCCTGATATACGTTATCGATAAAGGGCTGCACCCGTGAAGAAAGCCCACTGATTGTTTTGTCGCAAGCGTGTTTCATCTCCTGGCACCGGCAATAGTTATCCGGGTATACAAACAACGCGCGGGATAAATCCATACAACGGGGATCGGTAACTTTAGAGTGGTGGTTATTGCCGCCATTGCCGCCCTGCAAGCAGATCATCGGTTTACCGTAAGCAAGCGCAGCGTGCATGACGACACATGCACCCGTAAGCACTATGTCGGCCCTTTCCACCAGCGCCAGCATCTGCGTGATAGAAAGCTGGCCATCATGCAGCTTCCGGTGCGCGAAAGGTTCCAGATCCGGTATCCACTCCAGACCAGGCTCGTTATCTGCAATGCTGATAACATGAAAACCGCGTATTGCCAGTAACCGGGAAACTTCATCCACATATTTGTTCAGCGGCCCGCGGCTGGCATTGTGCCACTCGGTACGTTCTGTGGTGGGACGTATAACGGCTATTGGCTTACCATCCGGTACCGGAATATCCGGCGGAGGGTAATGCGGTAAATCCATCGCTGCCGGCAGCGTACCAAATTGCTGCTGCATCGCGTCGAATATGCTCCCGGCCTGAAGATGGCCATTGCCGTAAAAAATGCGCTGACGGGGAATGCCTGGCGGTTCAGATTCAAATCTCACCGATGTGCTTTGCTCGTTCTTACGCTGCGTCCGCAATGGCGTATTGGCCTTCACGAAATGCAGGTTCGGGATCCCGGCGTAAATTTCCGGAAGTGGCGTTCTCAGCCATACCTCTTTTCCCTGTTTGACCAGCGCCTTAATGAAGCAGCGCTGGTTGATATTGTCACCGATGCCGTGCATCCCGTCTAAGTACAGTTTTCCAGGCATAAAGTGCCGCCTCAAGTGGTAAACGTTTAAAGCAAGTCAGCGCGGTCTCGCGTGACGCGTTGATAATCTCCACGCCCGGCAGAGCGCCAGCGAGAGAAGCAAAGTCGGTATGCCAGCGCCCTACTTCGCGCGGTACCGGATTATGCATCGTTGCCGGGTGGCGCCCATGCCAGTGTGCGCCGTTCACCAGGGTGCAGTCGTATCCGAGAAGAATCACCCTCTCTGCGCCGAGGTGGGCGGCGAGTTGAATGGCACGCTTCCCGGAGTTGAACGGCCCATTTTCTGATGGGGTGAAAAGCTTCACGCCGAACCGGGAATGAGCCCGTTTGCTCTGAGTCCATAGTTCGGCGCTGGTTTCCAGCGAATCGTAGTAATGGTCCCACCAGGTGAAATCGGCGGCGAAGATGTGCTGACAGTCTGGTACGGCCCTCCAGCTCGAATTAACTGCAATGACCGGGTAACCGGAGCCGGAGGCCTGTGCGCAGTCGTTCGCCGTCAGCGACGGGCCGCTGGCGATGCAGATAAAGGTTTGGGTCATAGGGATAGTTGGTCAGGTTGGCATTATCACAGGCACTTAGGGAATGCCTGCTGTAATGTCAGTCTTTAAGATATTTATCGGTGTTATGTACCCGCTCGCTCATAAGCAGCTCTGCACCTGTACTGGTTACGATGGCGCTGTGGTGAGGGTGAACATTTTCAGCCATCCACTTAATCAGTGGCTCTGCTGCTTCTGCAAAAGAGTCAGCGTCCTGTTCGTAAACCGGACTGCATTTGATTTCATCAACCCGATAAAGCCGAATGGCTTGAAGTTCTAAGGAATCAGGGGTCGGGGCAAGAGAAATAAATTCGCTACCGTGAAGTTTTTGCGGGTTGACCTGATCCTTTGAATAGCCGGTGAAGAATGGTTGTCTTTTTTCCGCCAACATTTGCGTTATCACAGATTTAGGCTGCTGCTCGAATAGCTCTACTTTCCAGTATTTGACCAACTTAATTTCCATTATTTGTTCCTGTCACTTTGTCGTAGGTTCGTTCGCAGCTTGATCCTGCTGCATAGCGTTCATCAGCCTCTTTTGCGAATTTTCCCGCCATTATTTGCAAATTCACCGTGAGCGGCTTCTCGGAATTCACGCACAGCCTTCTCAGCATCACCTATATCAGTGAAGCAACCAAGGTGACGAGCATTCCCCTTTATTTTGCATTTCGCGTGCCATTTCTTGTCCCCTTTATGCCAGCAAACACCTTTTATTCCTGAGGTATTATTGCGCGACAGCCTTGTGTTTCGCATATTTTCCACTGGAGAGGCGTTACGAAGATTACAAATCCGATTATCATTCTTCACGCCATTGATATGGTCGACCTGCTCAGACGGCCATATTCCGTTGGTGTAAAACAAAGCCAACCGATGCGCTAAATAAGCCAAGGAATTAATCCTGATCTGGACATATCCATTAGTATCTGGCGAGCCCGCAATACAACCCGCATGAACACCACCGCGAGATTCAAGCCAATAAAAAACCCCGGTATCGGAGTTATATTTCAACAAGCGTTTAAGCTGTTGTTGATCAATTACGGCCATTGGTTACTCTCCTGTATGTGTTTTCACAGGTTTTTCCTGCCGTGTAAGCTTCATCAGCGAATTTTGCCAACTGTTGATTGCGATCGACAGATTTTGAGAGCATGTCGGCAAGCACTCTTGTGGTCTGGGCTTTTGCCGCGCCTGCTGCTGCAATTGCGGAAATGCGGCCGGTTTCACTTCCTGCGAGCTGCCTGCGTAGCGTGGCGAGTTGTTGCTGCAACCCATCACCAGCACGCTGAGCAGCGTCAGCATCAGCCTGTACTTTCGCCAGTTCCATATCTGCACGTTTCCGCTCCTCGTCTGCCGCCTGCTGACGTCGCCGTTCTTTGGCTCGCTCGGCAACCTCTCGGTGTATAGTTGCGGTTGAGTCAGCCAGATCCCGCTGTAGCCATTGCTGCTTCCAGACTGAATCCGCCGACTCATATCCCGCGTCGTATGCTCGCCATAACAAAAAAGCCACCAGCAAAGTGATCGCCAGCGGCTTCCAGTATTTCCCCAGGTACTCGAACAGCGCAGTCATACAAGCACCGATTTCGCCTTGTCATAGCGGGTCTGCCGATCATCGAGGCCGTTAGTGCCACCGTTGATGATTTTCGTAACAGCTTTGACATCCCCGGAGTGCTTCAGACAGCCTTTTGCGGTATAGAACCACGCCGCCGAACGGGCTGCATATTCATCCTGCTCCAAAAGCTGAGGAACCAGTAACAAATCGGCACCCAGACCAGCACCACAATCCCGGTAATTGTCGTGACCGGTAATCTGAATCAGTCCACGGCCGCGATAATTCCATCCATCGTTTTGTCCAATATTCCCCATGCGATTTGCATAGACGATATTGGCAATGCCTTTTTGATCCGCCGGGTGATTAGCAGTACGTCCGTACTTCTGCGCGGTTTCGGTAGTGAAATATTTCCCGAATGTCGCTTTCAGGCCATCAGCAGAATAATTCAGGTTTTCAACAATACGTGTGAAACCTCCAGACTCATGCCCCACCTGAGCGATAAACATCGCCTGATCCAGCGGTGAGATAATGCCGAATTCTTTCATCTCTGCATCGATATGCGGAAACCAGCGCGCAGCCAGTCCGGCGCTGATACCAGCCGCCATTTGAAATTGTTGTTGGTTCATTAGTGCCTCAGATGATCAACAAGGCGCGCAACGTTGCCTCTGACGGCCACCAGCACGGCAAGGAATATGATGTTGGCCCCGATAGTTGCCCACGAAGAATGAGGATAAATGCCGCAAAGATAAGCCAGGGGCACGGCACTGTAAGTCACCGCGATAAGCCATGCCAGACGCGAAATCCACGGGCGATGTCGTGAATCTCCCCGGCGGTAAAACATAATAGTAATGACCACTCCGGCGCACAGCAGCGCGTTTACCGTTGCTGACGGGTCATTTAGTACCACCTGAACCTCCCCGGCGCGTTATCAGCGCCACCAGCGAGCCGACATCCTGGTTATTCAGGAATGTCAGGATTTTAACGGCTAAAGCAGAAACGATTACGGCACCGATGGCATCCAGCGGTTTATCACTATACCCGGTCAGGTTCGTCAGTTTGGAACCCACCAGTCCGGAACAAAGGATCCCGGCAATATACGACACAACGAAATATGCCATCCGACGCGCCGCGCTCAGATCTGACGCTGTTGCGATGTAGAATACAGCCCCTGCAAATGCGCCAAATACGACACCATAATCAGTTCCAGTAAGTAACCCATAGACACTGGCACCTGTCAGGACACCACCAGCCAGCCCTGAGCCTGAGATCGGTTCGGACATGTAGCCCCCTCTTAATTGCTGTGAGTCCTCCCAACGTTGAGGGGAAGAAATGCCGCGTCTGCGGCTGTTGATTTCAGGTTCACGGACTGAATTTAAACGTTGAAGCCTATCGGTGATGGTTCCCGGAACCCTAAACTGAAAGGGCTGCCAGCTGGCAGCCCTTAAACGAAGAATCTCGCTGAAACGAGACGAAATGAATTTGAGACACCCCATCCAACAAACCATTCAGGTTATCTGGATTTTTTACACAGCAATTTTGCAAAAAACCGCGCCCACTCAAACCAGAAATGCTTCCCGGTCACTCAGGGAAACCCCATCATCGCAGACCGAAAAGCGTAAACAGGAACAGCCAGCGGGAATCGAATCCGCATGGTCCGCCACCGGGGGCTCGAACCCCGTACAATCAAATTAAAAGGCTGATGCTCTGTCCTGGTGAGCTAGTGGCGGCTGACAGGTTTCACTAAATCGGTATGTAAAAAATTGCCAACTAATGAATAGCTGGCAATATGAACAAACAAACCGTGAAATTATCATAATAAGGAATAAGTATTGTCCCAAAATTACCTCCAGCGTTAATTAGCGTATGCCTATACTGCTCTTTCCGCAATGGAACACCCTTCACTTTCAGATTTAGTTATTGCCACTGGATGGTTTAGCGAAAATCGCTCTAAATCCTCGCCCAGTCCATGGCCGGCGGAGATATAATACAGGTTTAACTAAGATGGCCTGCAGGATTATACAACTCAACTTTTTCCAGGCGGCCAAAAGTGCTACACACCCAGATATTTCATGGGCTTTATAAGGTAGTTACCTCTGGGTTTCATAGTTTACTCACGAATGATTTGCATGGGCAAAATTTACCCCAAATGAAAAACCACACCATATCAGGAGGTTTAATTTTCTGATCAAGTGTACGCATTCTTAATTAGAAAGCAGAAACCATCATAAAACACAAAATCCCCACGGAGTTAACCGCAGGGCTTGAATGAATTCTCTAACGAATGAGCACAATACCCCATCATTGGAATCAGATTAGGCAATTTTATTCAAACATGCAATACTTCGTTGCCATCATGTTGTCAAAATTTACTAACAGGCATCTATCGTGTGACAGACTTCAATGCAGCATCAGCATGAGACTCTTCTACATGGCACTGGCTTACCAGAAGCTCAAACAGCGGCTTAAAGTTGCGTGACCATGTCGGTTGGCTTATTGTCATCACGCCTTCACACAACGCCTTGCGCACGCTCTCTGCCGGAAGCCTGGCATAACCACGGCCTGAGCATTTCCCGCATTCCTTCATCACCGGCACGCCCTGAAGTTCCGTCGCCTTCTTATCCAGCACCTTCCCCTTACCATGACAACGACACGCATTGCTGATAACACCTTTGCCGTTACAGGTATTGCACATAACCCGCGCGGTTTCCCGTACCGACTTCCATTCTTCCCAGTAAGATGGATAAACCCCATTCGTGATTGCGGCCCATTTTGGTGGCTTACCGTCTGGATATTGAACCTTGTTTGTGAAGACATCAGCTTCGGTGAAGCCGCTACCAGCGCAGCAATCGCACTGCCTGACACTTGCCGCACTGCGCGTATAATCCTGATACGCAAAAGCGCACATAATTTCGAGAACGCGTCGGCGAATTGTTTCATCGAGTTCAGTAACTGATTTACAACGTCGTGACAACTCAACTGCTGACACATACAGTTCCTCCAATGCCCTGTCAGGGCTGCTGATTCCAATTTTTGCAAGGTACAGATCAAAGCCAAATCCACACCTGGCATTTACCAGCCCCAGCGCTGCCATTACATCTGTACCGGTCAGGTTATCGGTGGCCGTCGCCCGCGAAGAATCACTGAACATCGGGGACTTTGGAGCAAAATATTTTGCGATTGATTCAAGGTTCATTACGTGACTCCTGCTTTCTGAATTAAACGAGCGGCGTTACGGATGATGCGATAATCGGTCAGAACTGAGCCAGAAAAGCGGTATAGGCGCAGTCGCACCCAGTAAGTTTTGAGTGCTGCGGTTATTTCCTTTTTCATGCGCTCTCCAGTTCAGTAATAATCAGTTCAGGCTTGCCGCCTTTGAAGACTGGCATTCTCTTCATGCTGTAGTAATCAACCTGTTGGTCGTCGAGCCAAAACCTGGATTTTGTCAGCGCGTCGAATGCAGCTTTTTGCAGGTTATCCAGGTCACGGCGGCGGCTGTCCGGCATGTGGCATTCGACAAGGATTTTCACCGGTGTTGCCAGGCCGATATCCAGCATTGCGTTTTTAATGATTAGGGCGACGTTATCGCGGTATGCCAGCCCCTCTGCGCTGATGTGCGTGCGCCCGCGATTATGGCGGTAGTAGCGGTTGTTGCTCGGGGGCCATGGGAGACTGAGGCGATATTCATTCATGCTTTTACGATCCCCTCTTTCAGCCAGATAACCTGCGTTCTCGCCATACCTTCCAGCGCGCATTCTTTTGCATACTCAGCATCGACAAAATGTGTACGGCGGTCGATCTCGTCGTGACAGGCAGAGCATGCAATGGTGGCAATCAGGTCAGGCGGTTTGATTCCGGTGCCACATAACCCGGCCAGGCGAATGTGCGCCAGTACAGACGTTTCCGGGTTACCGTTGCAGACATTTGGAATTCTTACCTGGCACTCTCTTCCCTTCGCCGCTTTACTTAATTTACTCATTGAACATGCCCCCACGTTTCACCACGGATGACACAACCAACAGCGCCCCTTCCGATATTTACCCATCGACTAACAGATCTAACTCTGCCGAAATTGCTAACTTCATACAGGCCCTCGAAACCCAGAACAGGCCGCCATCGCTCATTGCTTTCATCAATGTGGCATTCCCGGCCACGCGCAGCTTTTCGAAGATTAGTCATGTTCACCCCCAGACCTTTTGTCGGAAGGTTCTCGGCGTCCGTGCCGGACGTCCGCACTCCGGCAATTTCACGCTGACCGTCCAGGTAAGGAAATCAGAATTGAGGCTTTTTTCGGTCCTGATACCGCGCGCCCGATACCGGGCCATCAGTTCGTCAGCCTGCTCGGTTGTGCATTCGGGATGGTGAAAAAAAGAATGTTTCATCTCCATCACCCTGCAAAGCTCAGCAACTGAGAAGCGGCGTTCTCCGCGTCGCGCTGCGTGGCAAAAGTGCGGGACAATATCCAGCGCCACAGAACATCGAGCGCGGCTTTATACAGCTGCTGGAACTCGATTTCGTCCATATTTGCGAATGAGATACTGCGGGGATGTTTGCGAAGTGTGCCGTCTGGCAACTGAATGGCGTCGTAATGCCCGTCCTCGACGATAACCCATGCGCGATAAGCATCGAATGATTTGCAGAGGCTGATCCCGTTCGTTACGCGGCGGTTTGCGACCTGATCCAGATACTGTTCAGCAGCATCCAGAAGAGCGCCACCGTTGCCACCATATGCAGCCAGATAACTGGCATAGCCGGTAACCAGCTTGCGCTCATTGCTGGATATTGCGCCGCCTGTAGGTTCCCAGTATTCGAAACCGAGATTGAGGAGTGCGAAGAAGCGACGGTGAAACGCCGGATTGCGCACTTTTTTAAACTCAGCCACCAGTACGTCGCCGAGTTTGATTTTTGATTGCAGAATATCGCTGGTCTCGGGCGTAGCCGGGATCAGTATTCCTGTGTAGTGCTTAATGAGTTGTAGTTCATGCGCCATGGGAGTTACTCCGTGGCGCAAAGTCATCAGGTTCTGGTTGTTCAGACCAGTTGCTTAATTATGCTAGAAATACAGTAAAATGGTCAATTTTTTGACATCATTTCTTTGATGACTTCTGCTAGTGTGGCTTTGGACCAATAGAGATCGTCTTTGTTGAGTTTTCGGCTCAAAATTTCCCCACCAACCGACGACAGAATAAATCGATCAAAGGAAACTAAATTAAAGGACAAAACTTCGCGGCCACAGGCATCTGTGATGGTCGCTCTAAATTCTCCAGTAAGATCTGAGTAAATTGTAGCCACAATATTTCCTCCTTAGCGACATCCAGACGCAATAAGAAACTCCTGGTAGCCGCACTGGAAGAATTCACTCAAATCAATTTGCCGCTACCATGCAAAACAATTAATAAAACCAGTCGTCGGCACTTTCCCATGTCTCTTGCAGGATACGTTCGACTTCATTCTTTTCCCCACCGAATATAACAAGGCCATCACTACTTGCACGCTTAATAATTAGCTTGCAATCATCAAACTGCTTACTTAGGCGTTTTAATAGTTCAGTCTCAAGAGCCGGGACTGCCCCAACAGGAAGTTTCTTTATGCAATCAATGGTTAACTCGACTTTCACGCCCGCCAATTACTGTATATGCATACAGCTTCTTTATAAACCTCTAATTTGAGTTTTGCAATGTTTTGAAAGCACGATTTGCGAATCACTCCACAGAAAAAACATAAAAAAACCGCCGAATTACGAAGAGATCCACTGTGATTGTATGCGGTGCATCCTGGACAAAATACCATCAACGGAAACGTCAAGGTGTTCTGAAATTGAGACAGATTCAATTAATATCTTTCGCTAACCAGAACAGTAGAAAGGCGATTGCCAGGATACTGCTACTGATTGTGCTGAAAACTACGGCTTGCGCCAGGAGGGTGTACGTTAGTTTCATGTTTTTGCGCTCCCTAAAATTTTATATACCTGGCAACCGTGGCAATGCTGCTCAGTGATAGTTATGAGCGATGAGGAATCCCCAGTAATGGGCGGCTAAAATAAGACAGGCATAGAGTTTTGTGATCTACTAATTATATTGCCAACTCAATGAGATAATCGCTATGCCTGCGAGCCGCAGTATGGCAGAAATTATTCCTGAATGTATCAGGCCCCTTTCACAAATATCGATAAAATGCATTGCTGGATGACACCTTTGCACTCGACAAAACGCATCACTGACGCTGACCTGTATCGCGTATGCGGTACATACCATCCACAGAAACGTCAAGATGCTTTGCAATTGCGAAGACCATCGATTTCGGGTTTGCAGCCAGAAAATCCAGCACCGCGTTCGTATCAATTTTTTTCTTAGCCATAGTTCCGACTCCCCCTCATTTGACGACCCGCAGGTGCGAGACGTTTTTGCGGTAGCTACCCCAGTCAAAGTTCACCCACATACCACCATCCATCTGAAGGCGATCGAGAATCCGCTCACCAAGCGTATTCATCAGGGAGTCATAATTCAGGTTGGTCAGAATGCCGACCGGGCGCATGGAAGAGAGACGTCGATCGATAACCTGATTCAGAATCACCTTTTCGCCGTTACTCCCGCGCTGAATACCTACTTCGTCCAGGATGAGCAAACCGACACGGCAAAGGTCGTCCAATAAATCTGCTTCAGACTGGCCACCGTCGTAACATTCGCGAACTCGTAGCATCAGGTCTGGAATGGTTACCACCAGCACTGAACGCCCACCACTTAGAAGGTGGTTACCGATCGCCGCCGCAAGATGGTTTTTCCCAGTTCCCGGCGCGCCGCTGAATACGAAACTCGCGAAACCGGTACCGAAGTTATGCGCGTAGCTTTTCGCCAGTGTGTAGGCTTTGCGCTGCTCCTCGCCGGACACTTCGTAGTTTGCAAATGTGCAGTTACGATGCAGACTCTGGATGCCTGAGCGACCGAAGATTTTTTCTGTTCGCGCCTTCTGGTTCAGTTTGTCCAGTTCTTCACATCGCTTGAGGCCTTCTTCCCGCTGCCACGCCAGCAACTCAGCTGCACTGGTGAACTTTGGCTGAACGCCTGGCGGGATGAGTTTCTTCAGGCGCTCGAGCGCGCTGCCGGTACTAATCATATTTTTCATCGCTACCCCCTGAACCCTGGTGGGATGGAGTTATCTGGACGGGAAATGGTATTCGGATCCCGCATACCTGACGGCGCTGCCACTTCCCAGGCTTCCTCGTAGTGTTTCGAGGGACCAAAGAACGTTGCCGCCTGTTTCACGTACTCGGTATTCAGCTTCCCTGTGGCCCTCACGAAATCGGCATAACGCCGGGTGCCATCAAGCAACTCCTGAACTGTGGCGCCTGTTTTAACCCTGGCTGTCCAGGCTTTGCAGGCGTCAGCCTTGCTGTTGCCTCCTGAACGCTTTGGATAAATCGCCCATGCCTGTTCGAAATCGTCCGGGTAGGCATTTTTTTTCGGTGATACACCACCATCGGAAGAATCATCACTCTCAGGGGGTGTGGCGGAGCCATGCCCCAAAGTGTTTTCTTCTTCCTGTTCCTGTTCCTGTTCCTGTTCCTGGTTAAGGAACGGTTCCAGAACCCTTTCAGAACCCTTTAGTTTTGCGCCTCCGATATGAGCTATCGCATCATTCATAATCCGCGCCAGCTCTGGCTTGACGGTCGATTTATCCGGCACCTGAGAAAACAGACGCATGGCCGCTATACCCTGATTTGGATTCTCAACAGGATTCCAACTCATGAAGTTCCGAATAAGAACCCATTTCGAGTCAAAATCACGCGTTGCGAAACCGTTCTTGGATAGTTCATCAAACCCTTTCGAAACCCTTTCAGAAGTCCAGTTGAGGTCTTCCGAAACGTATCCATCAGGCAGCCGAAAACACCCAATCATGTTCGTGTGTTGCCCCGTGAGCAGGTACAGCGCAAGCAGACGGGCATCATCAGAAACCCGACGCATTCCATCGCTTATCCAAAAAGATGTATGCACCTTGCCGTAATCACGCATAAAAACCTCTGAATGCTTAAAGTGCTGTCGGTTCGTCAGTTTTGGCGGAGTGCTTAAAGACCATCTCAACGCACAAAAAAACGCAGTCCTGACAGATTGAGACGCCTGGTCCGGCGACAAGAACGCCAGCAACTTCAACATTCGTCTTTCCGCAAAACGAGCATTTGTGTGTTGGCTGGATGTTTACCTCGGTACTGGTTACTGACATACTGGCCTCGCAATAACTCTCCGTTTTTGCAATCGAAGACTGCCTGTGTTGGCGCACAACAGTCTTCACCCATTCGATATCGTTCATGCCGACCTCACACCATACCCGGAGCCAGAGCAGCTATGCCGCTGATGACCTGCCCCATGGCTTCAGCAGGGAGCATCGCAAGCAGATGCTGAATTCCCTCACGAACTTCTTTCACCATCTGGTGATGAGGAGCGTTAAGCATCACAGCCTGTTTCGCTTCACTGATTTCCTTCTCCATCGCTGCATAACGCGTCATGAAACAATCCTGTCCGATGAGGCGCCCTCGAAATTCCAGCGGCAAAACAGCCAGGATTGCAGGAGTCAGCTGGCGGATGTTTTCGCGCGCATATCCGGTATCGCTGTCCAGCCAGCGGAAAAGCTTCTGCCGCTTACGGCTCAGGTCGTCAGGAAAATCCAGCCCGGCGCCGCCCTGCCGCTCCCATTCCTCAACGATGCTCCCGGCAACCACATCCTGGTTGTCCAGCGATGCCGACCACGCACGAACGGCAGCACGAATCTGGTCATGCTTATCCGCCGGATCAGGTTGATTGCGATTTATCATCGCAGCGGGTGGAAACCCGGTATTTTGTTGGAATGAAATTGAATTCACGGTTATGCCCTCGCATCCTGCGCCGGTAATCCATCCGTGGGGTTCGGATAGGCCGCAGGATCAATTTCGTGTGGTGTAACTTGCCAGTTCAAGAATTGGCAAAACGCACGAACACGAGAAGTTGGAACTTTCCCCGAGTTCAACCAGCGGCTAACCGCTTGCGAGGAGAGTCCCATAGCCTCCCCAATGGCTGTTTGAGTAGTGATAGATTTAACTTTACTTTTGAGTTGATCGTTCATAACGCCTCCTTTGGCTGGAATTAAGCATATACACTGAAATTTAATATTTCAATACATTACATCAATCTGTTTCAGTTACTTCTGAAACACGCGGTTGTAAAATGGCAATTATGAATACTGATACCAATCAAATTTTTGCTTACCGATTCAATCAATCGGCTGCAGAGCACAACTGGAATCTATCTGAAATAGCCCGTCGCGTAGGAGTTACGCCGCAGGCGGTACAGAAGTGGGCGAAAGGATCGTCAGTACCTCGAGGAAAGAAGTTAAAGCAACTAGCTGACGTTATGGGTCGGCCTGAACATTGGTTCTTCATGGCTCCCAATGCAGAAAGTGGGGAGGTAATTTCTCAGCAATCAATTCTCAAAAAGCTTGATGTAACTGAAGAAGCACTGCTTTCAATCTTCAATCAGCTCCCCGAGTCAGAAAAACATCGATTGATTCTCCACGCTAAAGGTGTATTGCAAGACCTGCAATCACTGAAAGATGACGTAAGCGATCTGATTAAACACCTCAAAAACTAACCTTCCCTTTCAATAGCACTGGCAATGTCCGGTGTTTTGCACGCCATTAATTACTAATTAAAGTTTCATGTTCTTGACAAATGAAACTCAATGTTGTAGTTTTAGCTACATCGACAACAAGCGCATCGTTGTCAGGTGAAACGTTCCGCTGGCCGGCGACAAGGCATCGAGAGGGTGAGATGGATAAATCAAAAGCCGTGTTGGCAGTGGCTATAAAAGTGGTGGAGTTCATTCAGGCTCAGCTGAAAGCGACTAGCCTGACGGATCTCAAAACTAAAGATGTAGCCGAATGCTTAGTGGCGGCCGCAAGTTCAAACCGCCTGGAGCTACAAAAGCTGGCAAAAAAAGCCAGCTTAAAGGTCAGGCGTCCTTACCGGGACAGATGTTCGCCCATAAACGACTTTAGCAAATATGCCATGTATATGACCACAATTTGAGCAAAATGCAGTTTCAAACCACGGGTCTCCAACACGATTTATCTGTTCGCTTGGCGCGCAAACAATGTGTTCATTACCAGTGATTTCGCACTTTGGACAACGTGGTTTATTGAGTGGCTCTGACATGTTCATTTCCTTGTTACGACTGTGTAAATGACAGAGTACCGAATTCCTACGGCTGTGGAAAGCAAGGAACCCACGCAGCATGAGTGGGTTAACAAAACAGGCATAACACGGGAGAAGTTATCATGGTTCATCAGCACTACGGTACACAGACAGTAAACCGCGGCGCAGTTATGCCGGGCATGCTCGTCAAACACAATGATTCGACCTGGACTGCATCAGCTAATGCGCGCGGTCGCTTGTATCTCCAGCGCGGCATGGAGAGAACCTACATAAAAGACTTACTGGTTGAGGTTTATCTAAACGGTGTAGGACATGGCCTTAGCCATTAACGGAGGGGGTTATGCAGGAGAAAAAATGCGCATACTGCCGCAAGCCGATCGAGCAAGGGAAGAAAGTTAAAAACGAACTGCTCTTCATCCACGGCTCGCAGTTGAAACGCGAGCAACGTGATTACTGTTCAGTACGTTGTGCTTCATACGACCAGATGGCCCACGAGTCATAACGTAAAAACCCGCCGAAGCGGGCCTGTACGTCCGGTGCCACCAACCAAAGTACACCGGAAATTACACAAAACCAATGAACACCCAATGGGCGCTACCAATGGCCCGGGGATTATACATCCAAAATTGAGGATCTCATATGGAATTCTTCTACGTGGTTAAAGCCACTCAGAAATCTGGCAAACCAGATGCAGTCGTCTGGTTCACTGCGAAAACCGAAGCCCGCGCCAATCTTCGACTCGACGTTGCGCTGGAAGAGGCAGAAATCGAAACCGGTCGCGGGCAGGACTACAACAAACCTGCACGTACTAATTTTCCGGTAGTTGATGATCTTCCAGAAGAAGGCGTTGTGGATTTAACCTGGTGCGATCGCTATGAGCTGAAAGAGGACGGCATCAACTGGGAAAAAATAGTGGTGGCCGAAGTACCCGCGGCGACGGAAGTCACCGCGAACGGCGGCGAAACCATTGACCCTGATCTCAGGGTTGATGCGGACGACGACGATAAAACCGAATATCCGGTTGCAGAAATGGCCTTCAGCCGTCGACTGCTCTCGCAGTTCATCAGCGATGCGACAGCCCATCACATCAATCATTCTCAGCGTGTTCAGATTATCAAGCTGTCACAGGATGATGAAAACCACTATGTCCAAAACCTGCTTCTTGCGGTCAGAAATGTCCCCGAGCTGGAAAAGTTAAGTACGGCGCAGCTCTGGAAATTCACTGACGCAATCAAAACTGTTTTCCATACAGAAAAACGTCATGAGCTGTCAATCGTCCTCCGTTTCACCAGAATATGGGCTGCAAATGATTACATTGACCGTGGCATCCTGGCTCGCGAGTGGGCTGCCGGTAATCGCATCAGTAGCGTGCAGCGTACTGATTCCGGAACCAATGCCAACGGCGGTTACGTCACTGACCGTGGCGAAGGTGCACACCACACGCTGGATACTCTCGATTCAGAGATTGCCTGCGCCCTTCTGCCTATGGACTTCAACCACTTCGAGATCCCGGGCAGCATTCTTCGTCGCGCTAAAGAAATCGTGACCAAAAAAGAAGAGCCGTGGAAATCATGGAGCACCATTCTGCGCAATCAACCCGGCGTTCTTGGCGTTAACCGCACAGCTATTTTTAACCTGATACGTATCGCGCCGGAAAATATTCACCTGACGCCGGTTGCTCATCTGGAGTTCGTTAACCAGACCATGACAGCTGAGTTCAATTCCGCGGTTGAGTTATTGCCATTGCATGAAGCTGAGCCCGCAACACAGGGTATTCCCCAACCTGAAAGTAAGGAGCCTCCGCGCAAATCCTTCTGCACTCACGAAGAGTACCTGAAACGCGTGTGTGAAGAAGGAGCACGCCGCCGCGCAGAGGAGGCGGCAGCACAACCACATAAAGCCGAACAAGAACTGGTTAAAAATGTCGGAAACGGAATATTCGACGTTACGGCTTTACTGCAGAACTCAGCAACTCATGGCACGAAAAAGGCTACGGAAACCACCAGCAATGTGCAGGTTCAAGAAACTGTCAGTGATGAAAAACAGGTTGGTAATGAAATGCAGTCAGGCGAAAGCAGTCTGGAAACTGGTGAAGAGTCACATCCCGGCCAGCAGGCCGATGTAAACCAAAATACGGAATCTGTCGCCCAAAATAGCGATTCTGTAAACCAGACTGAACCAGTTTTGGCACACGCCGAGCCAGAGGCGCAATCTGACGAACAAGCGGTTGTTTACCCCGCTTACTTCGAGCCTGGTCGCTATGAAGGTCTGCCGAACGAGGTTTACCACGCCGCCAACGGCATCAGTTCCACCCAGGTAAAAGATGCGCGCGTTTCGCTGATGTACTTCAATGCGCGCCACGTTGAGAAAACCATCGTCAAAGAGCGATCCGCAGTGCTGGACATGGGAAACCTGGTACATGCGCTGGCGTTGCAGCCAGAGCAGCTCGATGAAGAATTTAGCGTTGAACCCGTAATTCCGGAAGGCGCATTTACCACCACGGCAACGATCCGCTCGTTTATTGATGCGTACAACGCCAGCCTGCCAGCGCAACTGAGCGCAGACGATATCAAAGCTTTGCTGGAAAAGTACAACGCCACCCTGCCAGCGCTGGTGTCGCTGGGCGCTGGCCTGGATGAAACGGCGCAGAACTATATGGCGCTGCCAGCTGAATTCCAACGTATCGATGCAGACCAGAAGAAGACAGCAACAGCAATGAAGGCGTGCATCAAAGAGTACAACGCCACCCTGCCAGCGCAGATTAAAACCAGCGGCAGCCGCGACGCGCTACTCGAACAACTTGCGATTATCAATCCTGACCGGGTCGCGCAGGAAGCTCAGAAGCTGCAACCGCTGAAAGTCTCTGGCACGAAGGCCGATCTGATTCTGGCAGTGAAAGCTGTCAACCCGGAAGCCGTATTTGCCGACGAACTGATCGATGCATGGCGCGAAAACCCGGAAGAAAAAGTACTGGTTACCCGCCAGCAACTGAGTACCGCATTAGCCATTCAGAAAGCCCTTCTTCAGCACCCGACCGCCGGCAAGCTGCTGACTCACCCGAGCCGAGCCGTTGAGGTGAGCTACTTCGGGTTTGACGACGAAACTGGGCTGGAAGTCCGTGTGCGTCCGGATCTGGAAATCGACCTGGACGGCGTGCGTGTCGGCGCAGACCTGAAAACCATCAGTATGTGGAGTGTTAAGCAGGAAAGCCTGCGCGCCAGGCTACACCGGGAAATTATTGAACGTGATTATCACCTGAGCGCGGCTATGTACTGCGAAACCGCGGCGCTGGATCAGTTCTTCTGGATATTCGTCAACAAAGACGAGAACTACCACTGGATCGCCATTATTGAGGCATCCGCAGACCTGCTGGAACTGGGCATGCTTGAGTACCGCAAAATGATGCGCGCTATTGCAACCGGCTTCGACACTGGGGAATGGCCAGCGCCGATCATTGATGATTACACCGACGAACTTAACGACTTCGACCTGCGCCGCCTTGAAGCGCTGCGACTGGCTTAATGGAGGATTTGACCATGCAAAATACTAACATCATCACGACTGAGCAGGCTCCAAATACCATTTCTGCCAGTAACGCAGTATTCAACGTTCAGGCTCTCGGGCAGTTGACCGCCTTTGCTGACTTGATGGCGCAATCAGCGGTAACCGTTCCTGCGCACCTGGCGGGTAAGCCCGCCGACTGTATGGCGATCGTCATGCAGGCGATGCAGTGGGGCATGAACCCCTACGCCGTTGCGCAGAAAACACATCTGGTTAACGGTGTGCTGGGCTATGAGGCTCAACTGGTCAATGCCGTGATTGCCAGCTCAAACGCCATCAAGGGCCGGTTCCATTATCGCTATGGCGGAGAGTGGGAGCGCTGCACCCGCACGCAGGAAGTCACGCGGGAGAAACACGGGAAGAACGGGAAATACAATGTCACCGAGCGCGTGCGCGGATGGACTGATGAAGACGAAATCGGCCTTTACGTCGAGGTTGGCGCCGCCCTGCGCGGTGAGACTGAAATCACCTGGGGTGAGCCGATCTACCTGTCAGGTGTTGTCACTCGCAACTCGCCGCTTTGGGTGTCGAACCCGAAACAACAGATCGCGTACCTGGCTGTGAAGTATTGGGCCCGCCTCTACTGCCCTGAGGTCATTCTTGGCGTCTACAGCCCTGATGAAGTTGATCAGCGTGAAGAGCGCGAAATTAACCCGGCACCACAGCGTATGAGTCTGACCGAAATCGCCGATGGAAAAGCCGATGCGTCCACAGGCTCACAGGAACCAGTAGTGAGCATCGACGCTATCGCCGATGGGTTCCGCGCACGCATCGAAACAGCAGAGACACTGGAATCAGCCTCCGCTGTCGGTAACGACATCAACGAAGCAAAAGCCACGCTCGGCACTGCGCTGTTCACCGAGCTGAAGAATAAGGCGACACGCCGCTATCACCAGGTTAACGCCAAAAACAAAGTTGACGCAGTGATCAACTCGCTGCCGCAGCCGGGTGAACCTGATGCTGCAGAGCGGTTCGCCGAAGCTGAGCGAACGCTGGCCGCCGCGAAACGCCATCTCGGCGACGAGCTGCACGACAAGTACAGCATCACCCTCACGGATATGAAACCGGAATACGTGGGCTAAAGGAGGCGGGAGGGTTCGCCCTCCCGGTAACGACATGAGCAAATCATTAAATGCACGTTGCATCCGTCGATGGACTATTGAATTTAAAGGCCGCTGCGACTCGAAATACAGCCCGTATTGGCGCAAACGTGACCTCCGGGGTTATATCCGTGAAGCTGCGCTAACAACGGCTTCCTGCATGGTTGAGCGTATGGCAGAAGACAACGCCAAGTTTGACTATGAAGGCACAACTATTGGCTGGTCGCCAGAGTTTTCTGCCTGGTACGACGAACGCCGGGAACAGTATCTCAAAGAGGCACTAACTTTCCTCGATGAAGAAGCTACTACCGACGAAATCGACGAAGAAATACAAAACGAGCTGGAGGCCTGGAATGACTGAGCGCGGAATGATTTTCAATGTTCACCAGGTGCGCGCCCTGCTTGATGGAAGCATGGCGCAGGTTCGCCGAGTGATGAAATCGCAACCTGACGAAGATGGCCTGGCGAAATTAATCGATGGACCATGGATTGATACCAGCGAGCAAATTTATCTGTGCCCGTTCGGAACTGTGGGTGATCGCCTTTGCGTCAGAGAACCATTTTCACGTCTCGCCTCATTTAACTTTTTCAACCCTGCAGTGCCGCATGAAGTTCCAGATTTCTGGTATTGGGCCGATGGTGATCCAGAATGGGGAGACTGGACTCGGCCACAATCTGGCGCAGTAATGCCTCGCGCCGCAAGCCGAATCACTCTGGAGATAACCGGAATCCGCGTCGAGAGACTTCAGGCTGCTGATGAATCAGACTTGCTGAATGACCTTGGCGACATGCTTGAACACTGCGACACCGTAGCGGGACACGCCTTTAATCATGCCGAACATTATGCAATCGCTGGCGTTTCGGTTGGGATGTGCCCAGAAATGCATGGCTTCAAAGCGTGGTGGGACAAGGTTAATGGCTCTGGCAGCTTCGACGCCAACCCTTGGGTCTGGGTAATCGCATTCAGACGGATCGATGGGGGTAACCATGAAGCTGATTAACCGCGGCAGCAAACAGTCCCCACTGGCGCACCGGGCATGCGACATAGCACTGGCGACACATGCAGAGCGCTACGGCGACTACGGACGCAGCAAAATGAAAGAGACGTACACCGTCAGAGTGGAAGGTGTAAAGGTCTGGGTTGAGGTGGTGAACCGGAAGGCGAGCTACGTGGCCACGGCGATGACAGGTATGCGTCGGCTGCGCTCGTGCGGGCAGAGGAGAAATAATGATGACATCTGAAATGGCAATTCCAGCGAAAAAGGCGGCTGAAATTCTGGATGTTTCAACCAGGACTATTTACCAGTTGATTAACTCAGGGCAGTTGGCCGGTAAGAAGATAGGCAATAAGTATCGAACAACCGCATCAGCATGCCTTGCATATTTGTATTCCCCGCAAGAAACTAAACAGGCGAACGCGGGTGATCATAAAGGAGATAATTTATGTCAATCACCCTCAGAGGCGGTGTGTGGCACTGTCATTTCTTTACGCCGTCAGGAAAAAGAGTTAGACGCTCTCTTGGTACGGGGGACAAAAAGCAAGCGCAGGAACTGCACGACAAACTGAAGGCAGAGGCGTGGCGGGTAGATAAGATAGGGGATCTTCCGTCCAGATCTTTTGAAGAATGTTGCATCCGCTGGATACGGGAAAAAGAGCACAAGCGTGCTCTTGATGATGACAAAACCAAGATAGAGTTTTTTCTGCAACATTTTTCGGGCAGGGACATTTCGTCTATTACGGCGAATGATGTATACGGCGTCGTCGAAGGGATGACCAACAGAAAACATTATCAGAACTGGGTTAGCAGCAGGGACGCTGCAATCAGGAAAGGAAAGGAACCACCGGAATACAAGCCAAAGCTGGTTAGCCAGGAGACAAGGGCACAGCATCTGTCATTTATGCGGGGTCTTTTCCGTATAGCTGAGAAGGACTGGCTCTGGATAAAGGATGCACCTGTTATCAAGGTGAGAAAGCCAGGGAGCAAGCGTATCCGCTGGCTCACTAAAGATGAGGCCTCACGGCTAATCGAATGCGTTTCTGATGATTTAAAGCCGGTCGTTACTTTTGCGCTGGCGACAGGACTTCGGCGCTCTAACATTATCAACCTGGAATGGCAGCAGGTCGATATGCAAAGGAAAATTGCCTGGGTAAATCCAGAGGACGCTAAAGCGGGAAAGGCTATCGGCGTAGCCCTGAATGATACCGCATGCAAAGTGCTTCGCGATCAGATTGGAAAACATTCCAGGTGGGTTTTTGTCTACACGAAAGCAAAACATCGACCTGATGGAACAATCACCCCCGCAGTCAGGAAAATGAGTCTCGGTAACCATAAAGGATGGGATGCGGGTCTGAAGCGAGCCGGAATCGAAAATTTTCGCTTCCACGACCTGCGCCATACCTGGGCAAGCTGGCTGGTTCAGTCCGGTGTCCCGTTATCCATTTTACAGGAAATGGGTGGATGGGAATCGATTGAAATGGTCCAGAGATATGCGCACCTGGCCCCTAATCATTTAACGGAGCACGCACGGAAAATTGATCTGATTTTTGGAAGCAGCGACACAAATACGACACAGGAAATAAGTCAGGCAGGATTGAGGATAGCGTAATTCATTGATTTATAATGGCGCGCCCTGCAGGATTCGAACCTGCGGCCCACGACTTAGAAGGTCGTTGCTCTATCCAACTGAGCTAAGGGCGCATTACACCGCGAGATGCTGTAATCGCGTGAATTATACGGTCAACCCTTGCTGAGTCAATGGCTTTTGAACCGGTTGCTGAACAAGTGTACGGCGGTGTCTATTTATCTCACCATGAGAGCAAGGAAACACATATCCGCCCTCAGTCTGGGACAGGTAAACCTGTTTTCATTGATAAAGAGTACAATTTTCTTACGTTACGAAAAATTGTGCGTTTATATGAGCCGGGTAACTATCAAACCAGCAACTCTCTGTTGCCAAAAAAACAGCGGATTACAGATAGTCCAGAAAACGAAACCTGACAGCGCGCCCCGCTTCTGACAAAATAGGCGCATCCCCTTCGACCTACGTAACAGATGGAATCCTCTCTCTGATGGCAGCAAAGATTATAGATGGTAAAACGATTGCGCAGCAGGTGCGCTCCGAGGTTGCTCAAAAAGTTCAGGCGCGTATTGCAGCCGGACTGCGGGCGCCGGGACTGGCCGTTGTGCTGGTGGGTAGCAACCCTGCATCGCAAATTTATGTCGCAAGCAAACGCAAAGCTTGCGAAGAGGTGGGATTCATCTCCCGCTCATACGACCTTCCGGAAACCACCAGCGAAGCAGAGCTGCTGGAGCTTATCGATGTACTGAATGCCGACAACACCATCGATGGCATTCTGGTACAACTGCCATTACCGGCAGGTATTGATAACGTCAAAGTGCTGGAACGTATTCACCCGGACAAAGACGTGGACGGTTTCCATCCTTACAACGTCGGTCGTCTGTGCCAGCGCGCGCCGCGTCTACGTCCCTGCACCCCGCGCGGTATCGTCACGCTGCTTGAGCGTTACAACATTGATACTTTCGGCCTCAACGCCGTGGTGATTGGCGCATCGAATATCGTTGGCCGCCCGATGAGCATGGAACTGCTGTTAGCAGGTTGCACCACCACCGTGACTCACCGCTTCACTAAAAATCTGCGTCATCACGTAGAAAACGCCGATCTGTTGATCGTTGCCGTCGGTAAGCCGGGCTTTATTCCCGGTGACTGGATCAAAGAAGGCGCAATTGTGATTGATGTCGGCATCAACCGTCTGGAAAATGGCAAAGTTGTGGGCGACGTCGTGTTTGAAGACGCGGCTAAACGCGCCTCATACATTACGCCTGTTCCGGGCGGCGTTGGCCCGATGACGGTTGCCACGCTGATTGAAAACACGCTTCAGGCGTGCGTTGAATATCATGATCCACAGGGTGAGTAACATGGCGACATTTTCTTTAGGTAAACATCCGCACGTTGAACTGTGCGACTTGCTGAAACTGGAAGGCTGGAGCGAAAGCGGCGCGCAGGCGAAAATCGCGATTGCCGAAGGCCAGGTGAAAGTCGACGGTGCGGTTGAAACGCGCAAACGCTGCAAAATCGTCGCCGGTCAGACAGTGAGTTTTGCAGGTCACAGCGTACAGGTTGTTGCCTGATCCCTTTCCCGGCCTGTATCAACAGGCCGGTTCTCTTTTCAGACTTTTGCCCTCTACGCCCCGTTCATCCATGCTGATAGCATCGACATTTTGCCGAAGCGACCATCATGCCAACCGTTATTACCCACGCAGCCGTTCCCCTATGCATTGGTTTAGGGTTGGGTTCGAAAGTCATCCCTCCGCGTCTGTTATTTGCCGGAATCGTCCTGGCGATGCTGCCCGATGCCGATGTATTGTCGTTTAAATTTGGCGTTGCTTACGGCAATGTTTTTGGTCATCGCGGGTTTACCCATTCGCTGGTGTTTGCGTTTGTTGTCCCGCTGTTATGTGTGCTGATTGGACGTCGATGGTTCAGGGCTGGGCTGATTCGCTGCTGGCTGTTTTTAACCGTCTCATTGTTATCGCACAGCTTGCTGGATTCGGTAACCACTGGCGGTAAGGGCGTTGGCTGGCTGTGGCCGTGGTCAGATGAACGCTTTTTCGCTCCCTGGCAGGTGATTAAAGTCGCGCCGTTTGCGTTGTCTCGTTACACCACGCCGTACGGACATCAGGTGATAATTTCTGAATTGATGTGGGTGTGGTTGCCGGGGATGGTGCTGATGGGAATGTTGTGGTGGCGCAGGCGATAACCGGATGCGAGAACTCGCATCCGGCAATAGCGCAATTACTTACGACGCCAGGTGGTCCCTTGCGGGCCATCTTCCAGCACGATCCCCATCTCGTTAAGACGGTCACGCGCCGCATCTGCCGCCGCCCAGTCTTTCGCTTTACGGGCATCCAGACGCTGTTGAATTAACGCTTCAATCTCAGCCACTTCGCTGTCGTCTGCCTGCGCACCGCTTTGCAGGAACGCTTCCGGTTCTTGCTCCAGCAGGCCCAATACAGCGGAAAGTTTACGCAGGTGAGATGCCATTGCGTTCGCCGCTGCCATATCTTCTGCTTTCAGACGGTTCACTTCACGCGCCATATCAAACAGCACGGAATAGGCTTCCGGGGTGTTGAAATCATCGTCCATCGCTTCAATAAAGCGCGCTTCAAACGCTTCGCCACCAGCAGGAGCAACGGTTTTGTCTGTACCGCGCAGCGCAGTGTAGAGACGCTCCAGCGCCGCACGCGCCTGCTTCAGGTTCTCTTCGCTGTAGTTCAGCTGGCTGCGATAGTGGCCCGACATCAGGAAGTAACGCACGGTTTCCGCGTCGTAGTATTTCAGCACATCGCGCACGGTAAAGAAGTTACCCAGCGATTTGGACATCTTCTCGCGGTCAACCATCACCATCCCGGAGTGCATCCAGTAATTCACATACTGACCATCATGGGCACAGGTGGACTGCGCGATTTCGTTTTCGTGGTGTGGGAACATCAGGTCAGAACCGCCGCCGTGGATATCAAAGTGGTTACCCAGCTGCTTGCAGTTCATTGCCGAACATTCAATGTGCCAGCCAGGACGGCCCGCGCCCCACGGAGACGGCCAGCTCGGTTCGCCCTCTTTCGACATCTTCCACAGTACGAAGTCCATCGGGTTGCGTTTGTCGTCGACCACGTCAACGCGCGCGCCTGCCTGCAACTGGTCGAGATCCTGACGCGACAGCACGCCATAAGTCGGATCGGTCGGGACGTCGAACATCACGTCGCCGTTGTCCGCCACATAAGCGTGACCTTTGGCGATCAGTTGTTCAGTGAGTTCAATAATTTCTGCGATATGGTGCGTCGCACGCGGCTCCATATCCGGGCGCAGAATGTTCAAAGCATCAAAATCTTTGTGCATTTCGGCGATCATGCGATCCACCAGCGCCACAAAGCTTTCGCCATTTTCATTGGCGCGCTTGATGATTTTGTCGTCGATATCGGTAATGTTACGCACATACTTCAACTTATAGCCGAGGAAACGCAGGTAACGCGCAACCACGTCAAAGGCAACAAAGGTACGCCCGTGACCGATATGACAGAGATCGTAAACGGTGATTCCACACACGTACATGCCGACTTCCCCGGCGTGAATAGGCTTAAATTCCTCTTTTTGGCGTGTCAGAGTATTGAAGATTTTTAGCATCGAAGATTCCGTTTAGACATGTGTGGGTAATTGAGTTGCGTATAATACCCATATTTCCCGCGCGAATCAGCATACATTGCGAGATGATCCGATCGTGCGGTTATGCTATAACACCACCCTATATATGACCCGAACCGGGTTGAAGCACCAATCAAACGGAACAGGATGCAAAAATGGTTACTTTCCACACCAATCACGGCGATATTGTCATCAAAACTTTTGACGATAAAGCACCTGAAACAGTTAAAAACTTCCTGGACTACTGCCGCGAAGGTTTTTACAACAACACCATTTTCCACCGTGTTATCAACGGTTTTATGATTCAGGGCGGCGGTTTTGAGCCGGGCATGAAACAAAAAGCCACCAAAGAGCCGATCAAAAACGAAGCCAACAACGGTCTGAAAAACACCCGTGGTACGCTGGCAATGGCCCGTACTCAGGCACCGCACTCTGCAACTGCCCAGTTCTTCATCAACGTGGTTGATAACGACTTCCTGAACTTCTCCGGCGAGAGCCTGCAAGGTTGGGGTTACTGCGTGTTTGCTGAAGTGGTTGAAGGCATGGACGTAGTCGACAAAATCAAAGGTGTCGCTACCGGTCGTAGCGGTATGCACCAGGACGTGCCAAAAGAAGACGTTATCATTGAAAGCGTGACCGTTAGCGAGTAATCGTGGCGACACTCTTTATTGCAGATCTTCATCTCTGCGTGGAAGAACCGGCGATCACCGCCGGTTTTCTGCGTTTTTTAGCGGGAGAAGCCCGCAAGGCCGACGCGCTGTATATTCTTGGCGATCTGTTTGAAGCCTGGATTGGCGACGACGATCCCAGCCCGTTTCATCGCCAGATGGCGGCTGCGATCAAAGCGGTATCCGATTCCGGCGTTCCCTGTTATTTCATTCATGGCAACCGTGATTTTCTGCTCGGCAAACGCTTTGCCCGTGAAAGCGGCATGACGTTATTGCCGGAAGAAAAGGTACTCGAACTTTATGGTCGTCGGGTATTGATTATGCATGGTGACACGCTGTGCACTGACGATGTGGGTTATCAGGCTTTTCGCGCTAAAGTCCACAAACCCTGGTTGCAAACGCTATTCCTCGCCCTGCCGTTGTTTGTGCGCAAACGTATTGCCGCGCGAATGCGAGCAAACAGTAAAGAAGCCAACAGCAGTAAATCGCTGGCGATCATGGACGTTAACCAAAACGCGGTGGTCAGTGCGATGGAAAAACATCAGGTGCAATGGCTGATTCACGGGCATACCCATCGCCCGGCAGTGCATGAGCTCATCGCCAATGCGCAACCGGCTTTTCGCGTGGTACTCGGTGCCTGGCATACGAAAGGTTCAATGGTGAAAGTCACGGCAGATGACGTTGAATTAATTCATTTTCCCTTCTGAACACGAATGAATAGATTCTGAAAAAGCGCCGGACTAACGCAACCTGTATATCTTTTTCTGAGCCAGCAAGGTAATAAATCCCCGAGTGAAATAACAACAGGGAATATTATTATGCAACGCTGCAACGGATTTTTGATTTCTGGCATCGCCCTTACGGCAGGTGCACCTCTGTGTATTAGCTGGTTCGGTCTTGTCGGCTTCTATTTTGGCGCATTGTCGCTGGTAGCTGCGGCGGTCATTTCGTGGATAGTCTATTTCTGGCTCATTTATTTAGTACTCACCCGCCCTCACAACCAACGCTTTGTAGAAAGATTTATATTGATTGTTGGTATTTGCTTTTTTCCGTGGAGCATTGTGCTGATATGGGCATTCTTTGCCAGTTCAGCCAGAGCGCATAATCAACACGCAGAGCAGACTAAAAACTCAACAACTGACGGTTAATTCCGCCTACGCAACCGTTTTCCTTGCTCTCTTTCCGTGCTATTCTCTGTGCCCTCTAAAGCCGAGAGTTGTGCACCACAGGAGTTTTAAGACGCATGTCTTCCCGCAATAATCCGGCGCGTGTCGCCATCGTGATGGGGTCCAAAAGCGACTGGGCTACCATGCAGTTCGCCGCCGAAATCTTCGAAATCCTGAATGTCCCGCACCACGTTGAAGTGGTTTCTGCTCACCGTACCCCCGATAAACTGTTCAGCTTCGCCGAAAGCGCCGAAGAGAACGGTTATCAGGTGATTATTGCGGGCGCAGGCGGCGCTGCACACCTGCCGGGCATGATTGCCGCCAAAACGCTGGTGCCAGTGCTGGGCGTGCCCGTACAGAGCGCCGCACTGAGCGGTGTCGATAGCCTCTACTCCATCGTACAAATGCCGCGCGGCATTCCTGTAGGTACGCTGGCGATTGGTAAAGCAGGCGCGGCAAACGCGGCGTTACTGGCAGCACAAATTCTTGCGACTCATGATAAAGAACTGCACCAGCGTCTGAATGACTGGCGCAAAGCCCAAACCGACGAAGTGCTGGAAAACCCGGACCCGCGAGGTGCGGCATGAAACAGGTTTGCGTCCTCGGGAACGGGCAGTTAGGCCGTATGCTGCGCCAGGCTGGCGAACCGTTAGGCATTGCTGTCTGGCCGGTCGGGCTGGACGCTGAACCGGCGGCGGTGCCTTTTCAACAAAGCGTGATTACCGCTGAGATCGAACGCTGGCCGGAAACCGCATTAACCCGCGAGCTGGCGCGCCATCCGGCATTTGTAAACCGCGATGTGTTCCCGATTATTGCCGACCGTCTGACTCAGAAGCAGCTTTTCGATAAGCTCCACCTGCCGACCGCGCCGTGGCAGTTACTTGCCGATCGTAGCGAGTGGCCTGCGGTGTTTGATCGTTTAGGTGAGCTGGCGATTGTTAAGCGTCGCACTGGTGGCTATGACGGTCGCGGTCAATGGCGTTTACGCGCCGATGAAACCGAACAGTTACCGGCAGAGTGTTACGGCGAATGTATTGTCGAGCAGGGCATTAACTTCTCTGGTGAAGTGTCGCTGGTTGGCGCACGCGGCTTTGACGGCAGCACGGTGTTTTATCCGCTAACGCATAACCTGCATCAGGACGGTATTTTGCGCACCAGCGTCGCTTTCCCGCAGGCCAACGCGCAGCAGCAGGCGCAAGCTGAAGAGATGTTGTCGGCGATTATGCAGGAGCTGGGCTATGTGGGCGTGATGGCGATGGAGTGTTTTGTCACCTCGCAAGGTCTGTTGATCAACGAACTGGCACCGCGTGTGCATAACAGCGGTCACTGGACGCAAAACGGTGCCAGCATCAGCCAGTTTGAGCTGCATCTGCGGGCGATTACCAATCTGCCGTTACCGCAACCGGTAGTGAATAGTCCGTCGGTGATGATCAACCTGATTGGTAGCGATGTGAATTATGACTGGCTGAAACTGCCGCTGGTGCATCTGCACTGGTACGACAAAGAAGTCCGTCCGGGGCGTAAAGTGGGGCATCTGAATTTGACCGACAGCGACACATCGCGTCTGACCGCGACGCTGGAAGCGCTGATCCCATTACTGCCGCCGGAGTATGCCAGCGGCGTGATGTGGGCGCAGAGTAAGTTCAGTTGAGCCATATCGGGTGGCTAATTCTCGTCACCCGTCACCTCATTTCAGCCGATGCCACGGAATCAGATTATCCATTAACACCGCCAACAAAATACTAACCAGCAATCCGTTACTTAATAATGGGCGAAGCGTTAATGGCAGATCCTGTAAATAGACAGGCGGTAATCCCATTAAAAAGATCCCAACAAATAACGGTAGTGCGAGTCGATAAACATTACGCGCCGTAAAGTTAATTTGTTGGCTAAAAAGTAGCGCAGAAAAGAGTAATGGCAAATAAGACACTAACATTACCGCACTCGTTACCGGCAGCGGAATACTGCTGAATAAGCGCGTCAGTGGCGGAGTCATCGCTACCAACAAACAAATCGCACTACCGTAGAGAAATGAACGACGTGTCGCATCGCCAGTTTGCGTTAATAAACCAATAGACGAAACGAACGGCGAAAAGGGAATAATAGCCATCGGCACCGTCACCAGCGTCATCACCCCTGTGACCACGAAACTTCGACGATAACGTCTGTTTCCCGCCCCTTGTTGTGGGTAAAAAATATCAGTACCCCGGACTGCGCCATAAGTATTGCTGATATTAACCAGACCGGTAATTACCGCCGTCACAATAATCCCTGGGGATAACTTGCCTCCGCTCCCCAAGGGAAACCATTGCCAGTGCAGTTCAGAATGAATGATTGGCGATGAAGGAAAGCAGAAACGCCAAAGTAGCCAACCTAGTATTGTCCCCACCAATACCCCATAACGTGCCAAACGCTGGGGAAGAAAAATAATCATCGCCAGCACCAGACACATTACCGCTACCGACAGAGCAAACGCTGGAAACTGAATTTTAAAATTTGGGTCGGCAATACCAAACGGCAAACCTAACATTCCCTTAAAGAAGATAGTGGTAAGCTGCGCGCCCAGCATCAACATAAAAACGACCATCACGGTTGGGGTGAACAAGCGTGCCAGACGGTGACCTAACCCACTAATACCAATTAAAATAGTCAGTACGCCGGAAATCGCAATTCCTGCTACCAGACTATTGGCAATATCATTGAGCGGTGTACCTCGCGATGATTCACCCAACGTGATGGTGAGGATCGTTCCCCACCATAAACCTCCAGGCCCTTCCATAATAGCGCGGCGATGACCGAAAAATGCCTGAGCGATACAGGCTAATGCGGTTGCCAGAAATGCATATTGCGTCAGTGTCAGCAAACAGCTTTGCGGTAGCTGAAATGCCGAAAGCAACGTTGGCGGAACCACTACGGTGTTACAAAAAATGAAGAAAAACCACTGAAAACCAGACAACATATTTTCGCGGTTAAATGAAATATTAAACATAGGAACACCTGTTAAAATCGCGCCAACTGCTATCATTTATCGAATACAGATAACTTCATTCCCCACCAGCCAGGTATTAAAAACCTTGTCTGCAGCATATTTTAATTTAGCAGTAAGGGGTAATCCACGCTAATCCCTCTTCCGTAGTGGTCTTCGGTTTATATTCACATCCTACCCACCCATCGTAGTTTGATTGCGCAATTACCGTAAAGAGATATTCGTAATTAATTTCTCCGGTCCCTGGTTCGCCGCGATGTGGATTATCGGCAATTTGCAGGTGACCAATTTTATCGGCCCACTGAGTCATGGTATTGGTTAATTCACCTTCCATCCGCTGCATGTGATAAATGTCATACTGAATTTTAAAATTGCAGCAACCAACATCATCAATCAATTTCAGCGCCTGCCGAGTTCCGGTGAGATGGAAACCAGGAATATCAAAATGGTTAATAGGTTCAATCAGTAATAAAATATCTTCTTTCATCAGCATATTCGCGGCATAACGCAGGTTTGCTACAAGCGTTGCGTGAATCTGTTCACTGCTGAAACCAGCCGGCGTTTTACCGACCAGACAGTTAATTTTTTTATTACCCAGTGCACGAGCATAACGAATCGCTGCTGCTACGCCATCCCGAAACTCTTCTTCACGGCCAGGAATACAGGCAATACCCCGCTCGCCCGCCGCCCAGTCACCTGCCGGTAAATTGTGCAGCGTATGTTCGAGTTTATTACTCGCCAGCACCTGTTTTAATTCTTCAATGTCGTAGTCATAAGGGAACATAAATTCAACGCCACGAAAACCACACTGTGCAGCTTTCTCAAAACGGGCGAGAAAATCATATTCACCAAATAACATCGATAAATTAGCAGAGAAACGTAACATTATTTATCTCCCTTATTCATAGTGCATGAAGCAGGTTTCAGTCGGTGCGTCCGCTGCGTTATCGGCGATATCTTCAAATTCCATGACGTTATCCAGTTCACTACCCATCGAAATATTGGTTACACGTTCCAGCATAATTTCCACCACCACCGGGACACGGTACTGCGCCATTAAGGCTTTCGCCTGTTCAAAGGCTGGAGCAATATCTTCCGGTTTGAAAACGCGAATCGCTTTACAGCCTAAACCTTCCGCTACTTTTACGTGGTCAACGCCATAACCGTTCACATCACTGGAGTTAATATTTTCGAACGCGAGCTGTACGCAGTAATCCATATCAAATGCGCGTTGTGACTGACGAATCAGGCCGAGATAGGCGTTATTCACCAGCACATGGATGTACGGAATGTTGAACTGTGCGCCAACGGCTAATTCTTCAATCAGGAACTGGAAGTCGAAGTCACCGGAAATCGCTACCACATTACGTTCTGGATCAGCAGCACACACGCCCAGCGCCGCAGGAATGGTCCAGCCCAGCGGGCCTGCCTGACCACAGTTGATCCAGTGGCGGTCTTTAAAGACATGCAGCATTTGCGCCGCAGCGATTTGTGACAGGCCGATGGTGGTGACATAGCAAACATCACGTCCAAAGGCTTTGTTCATCTCTTCATACACGCGCTGCGGTTTCACTGGCACGTTGTCGAAGTGGGTTTTGCGCAGCAAAGTGCGTTTGCGCTGCTGGCACTCAGCAACCCACTCTTTACGGCATGGCAGACGTCCTGCTTTTTGCATCTCCTGCGCCACTTCAACCAGCAGCGTCAGCGCCGCTTTGGCGTCGGAGACAATGCCGAGATCCGGACACAGCACGCGGCCAATTTGCGTCGGTTCAATATCGATATGAACGATTTTGCGCCCTTCGGTGTATTTCTCTACCGAACCGGTATGACGGTTAGCAAAACGGTTACCGATACCAAACACCATGTCCGACGCCAGCAGCGTTGCGTTACCGTAGCGATGCGCGGTTTGCAGACCCACCATCCCGGCCATCAGTTCGTGATCGTCCGGAATACAGCCCCAGCCCATCAGCGTTGGGATCACCGGAACGCTGGTCAGTTCGGCAAACTGTTGTAACAGTGCGGCAGCATCGGCGTTGATCACCCCGCCCCCGGCAACAATCACCGGACGCTCGGCCTGGATTAACATTTCTACGGCTTTTTCGATCTGCATACGGCTGGCTGCAGGCTTGTAGACTGGCAGCGGCTCGTACATATCAGGATCAAACTCGATTTCCGCAACCTGAACGTCGAACGGTAAATCCACCAGTACCGGACCCGGACGCCCAGAACGCATCAGGTGAAATGCCTGTTGCAGCACACGAGGCACCAGCGCCGCTTCACGAACTGTAACCGCCATTTTGCTGACCGGTTTAGCAATTGCTTCAATATCTACGGCCTGAAAATCTTCTTTATGCAGACGGGCTCTCGGTGCCTGGCCGGTGATGCACAAAATAGGAATGGAATCAGCAGAAGCAGAATAGAGCGCGGTGATCATGTCAGTGCCTGCTGGTCCCGAAGTTCCCAAACAAACGCCGATATTCCCAGCCGTTGCGCGGGTATAGCCTTCCGCCATGTGCGACGCACCTTCCACGTGACGCGCCAGAATGTGACGAATACCGCCGTGCTTACGCATCGCTGAGTAGAACGGATTGATTGCAGCTCCCGGAACGCCGAAGGCAGTGGTGATACCTTCTTTCTCCAGCACATACATTGCCGCGTCAACGGCTCTCATTTTTGCCATTTTATTCCTACCTCTATTAATTGGAAAAATTTTCCAACTTTCAAATTTTGTCAAAAAAACCCGCTCCGCAGAGCGGGATGCGACAGACACTATGGATGTGCTTTCAGTCCCAACGCCGTGCTGATATCGCGGGCGGTGTCTCTGACCAGCTCACCCTGACTGACAAAACGATCTTCTGTCAGTCTTGATGAAGGCCCGGAGATGGAGATAGCGGCAACAACACTACCTACATCATCGTAAATTGCTGAAGCTATGCAATTCAGGCCTACAACATGCTCTTCTTTATCTACGGTATAGCCCAGTTCACGCGCTTGTTCCAGGTCCTTCAGCAAGGTAGGCATATCCACAAGCGTAGTTGGCGTAAACTGCTGCAAACCGGTTTGCAGAATGATGCTCATCAACTCCTCTTCCGCCAGCGGATAAAGCAGCGCCTTGCCCGCACCGGAAGCATGCAGCGGCAGACGACTGCCCAGCGGCGCACACATCCTGACCATCGATTTACACTCTAACTGACCAATTAATACCGCTTCATTGCCGTTACGAATCGCGACATTGACCGTCTCGCCGGAAAGCAGCATCAGGCGGCGCATAAACGGCCCGGCGACGGAGAGGACATCACGGTTATGGATGTACGCCGCGCCGACGTTAAAGACACCTAATCCTATATGCCACCAACCTAACTGACTGTCCTGATAGACAAAATCCGCTGCCTGTAAAACCTTTAACAGGCGAAAGGTCGTCGAGAGCGGCAAATCCAGATTGAGAGAAATATCGCTAACCGACGAACTTCCTCCACTTTTTTCCAGATATTGCAGAATCGCAATTCCCCGCTCTAACGCCTGTGCGCCCTTCTGTGCCACAGGCTCCGCCTGTCCTGGCCTGCCGCGCCGTCTAACTTCCGTCATACCTACGTTAACTCCGACCTACAAGTGAGCATAAACAATGAACAATTAGTTTATCTTATGCAAGTCGGTTGCAGGCGTCACGCAAAACAGAGTTCCTGTTCAGGAATACTTTCAACATCACAGTTGTCACTGCCGCCGCGATCGATAGTCAGAAAATCGGTGACGCGCTGCCAGGCGAAAAGCGGGTGATGCCAGACGTTACGATGATAATTCACCCCCTGCTCACCGTTGGTGATAAACGCCCGCAGCGTTGACAGGTCTGGTTTATCGTCACCTGACGCCACGACCACTACAAACACTTCACCTTTCATCGGGATAAATGCCTGAGTACCCAGCGGGTGACGTTCGAGTTCGTGGATGGTCAGCGGCAGATTCGCCGGTTGCGCGCGGTTAATGCTGATAAGCGTACGGTCTTGCTCAAGAATCTCAACCAGCGCCAAATCGTGATAGCGCTCCACCAGGCCATTGTTAATATGGAAAAAATCCCGTTGCTGCGTTTCGATAACGTCGCCATAAGCACAGAAGGCTTCCTGACTTAACGGTAATACCTGAAGTTTCATCTTTTTGTCCTTGTAACATAATTCCGTTCAACCACCGCCGACCGGTCAGCCAGGTTTCAATAACAGGCAATCTAAAACCTTAAGAGAACAACATCAATACAAAAGTTGGAATATTTTTCCAAAACTAGATTTAGCCCACAAATCACGCAGGGTTATCATGTGAAAATACAGGTAAATCAACGAACAGGAAAATCACGCAACCTGCGGATTTAAAAGGGGATACCTGAAGATGTTTGATCCAGAAACTTTGCGGACTTTCATTGCTGTTGCCGAAACGGGAAGTTTTTCAAAAGCGGCAGAACGATTATGTAAAACGACGGCGACCATCAGTTATCGCATTAAGCTTCTGGAAGAGAATACCGGAGTAGCGCTGTTTTTCCGCACGACTCGCAGCGTGACGTTGACAGCGGCTGGCGAGCATCTGCTTTGTCAGGCCAGAGACTGGCTGAGTTGGCTGGAAAGCATGCCGAGCGAGCTGCAACAGGTGAATGATGGCGTGGAACGCCAGGTGAATATCGTCATCAACAACCTGCTCTATAATTCCGAGGCCGTCGCCCAACTGCTGGCGTGGTTGAATGAACGTTACCCCTTTACCCAGTTTCACATCTCCCGACAAATCTATATGGGCGTCTGGGACTCGCTATTGTACGAAGGTTTTTCACTGGCTATCGGCGTCACGGGAACAGAAGCACTGGCAAATACTTTTAGCCTTGATCCCTTAGGTTCGGTGCAATGGCGCTTTGTCATGGCGGCAGATCATCCACTGGCAAAGGTTGAAGAGCCGCTAACAGAAGCGCAATTGCGGCCCTTTCCGGCGGTCAATATTGAAGACAGCGCCCGCACCTTAACCAAACGCGTCGCCTGGCGTTTGCCGGGACAAAAAGAGATTATTGTTCCTGATATGGAAACGAAAATCGCCGCCCATCTGGCGGGCGTTGGCATTGGTTTTTTGCCAAAATCACTTTGCCAGTCGATGATTGATAATCAACAACTGGTCAGCCGGGTAATCCCAACAATGCGCCCGCCTTCGCCATTGAGTCTGGCATGGCGTAAATTTGGCAGCGGCAAAGCGGTGGAAGATATTGTGGCCTTGTTTACCCAGCGCAGGCCGGAAATCAGTGGATTTTTAGAAATTTTCGGCAACTCACACAGTTAAAAATCAAGTTTCCTTGCGCGTTGGCGCGTAAAATAGCGCGCAAGCTGATTTGAGGTTCACTTTTTACTATGCAAGAGAGACACACGGAACAGGACTATCGTGCCCTGCTGATTGCTGATACGCCCATTATTGATGTTCGCGCCCCCATCGAGTTTGAGCAAGGCGCAATGCCCGCCGCTATCAATCTGCCGTTAATGAATAATGATGAACGCGCCGCCGTTGGCACCTGCTATAAACAGCAAGGGTCTGACGCGGCGCTGGCGCTGGGGCATAAACTGGTGGCGGGTGAAATTCGTCAGCAGCGCATGGATGCCTGGCGGGCAGCGTGTCTGCAAAATCCGCAAGGTATTCTCTGCTGCGCCCGTGGCGGTCAACGTTCACATATTGTGCAACGCTGGCTGCATGAAGCGGGGATTGATTATCCGCTGGTGGAAGGCGGTTATAAGGTACTGCGCCAGACTGCGATTCAGGCGACCATTGAACTGGCACAAAAACCGATAGTGCTGATTGGCGGTTGTACTGGCAGCGGTAAAACGCTGTTAGTGCAACAACAGCCGAACGGTGTTGATCTGGAAGGGCTGGCGCGCCATCGCGGTTCTGCTTTTGGTCGCACATTGCAGCCGCAACTTAGTCAGGCGAGTTTTGAAAACCTGCTGGCTGCCGAAATGCTAAAAACCGACGCCCGTCAGGAGCTGCGCCTGTGGGTGCTGGAAGATGAAAGCCGGATGATCGGTTCGAATCACCTGCCGGAATGCCTGCGCGAGCGAATGACTCAGGCGGCGATTGCGGTGGTAGAAGATCCGTTTGAGATCCGTCTTGAACGCCTGAACGAAGAGTATTTCTTGCGTATGCATCATGATTTTACCCACGCGTACGGCGACGAACAGGGCTGGCAGGAGTATTGCGAATACCTGCATCATGGGCTTTCAGCGATTAAGCGTCGGCTGGGGTTACAGCGCTATAACGAACTGGCTGCAAGGCTGGATGCGGCGCTGACAACGCAACTCACCACCGGCAGCACCGACGGTCATCTGGCCTGGCTGGTGCCGCTGCTTGAAGAGTATTACGACCCGATGTATCGCTATCAGCTTGAGAAAAAAGCGGAAAAAGTTGTCTTTCGCGGTGAGTGGGCGGAAGTGGCTGAATGGGTTAAGGCGCGGTGATGGGCGGTATTCTGAAACGGCGATTGTCGTGAAAACAGAATGGTTGCACCAGAATACAGATATAAGAAAACCGACATGACAGTCGGTTTTTTTATTTTTTCCGCCCAAGACTTGGTGGTTCCGGGCAGAAATGAAACAGTCCTCATCTAGCAAGTGAATTATAAGTCAGGATGCCTACATATTCAAACAGCTATGTTGGCGATACAATCCCGACGCTAGTAGCAAGACTGCCGGATGCGGCGTAAACGCCTTACCCGGCCTACAAAATCGTGAAAACTCAATATATTGCACGATCCTCGTAGGCCTGATAAGCGTAGCGCATCAGGCAATCTAACGCCTGTCATCACCCCGCAAACTGCCTGAACAGCGCCTTACCCTTAACCAGTCGCGCGCCGAGCCAGCCGCCGCAAAGTGACAGCAGCAGTGCACCGCTGCACGGCAGCACAATCCACAACCGCCAGTCCGGTTCCCACGGGAAGTCGAACACTTTCGCCTGCAACACTGCCAGCGCCGTTTCCGCACCAGTTGCGGCCACCAGACCAGAAACAAACCCGAGCATGGCGAACTCACTCCACAATGTTGTGCGCAGCAGTTTTTTGCCCGCGCCTAGGGTGCGCCACACCACCAGCTCCTGATGACGCTGACGCATTCCCACCTGCACCTGTGCCAGCAACAGCAACATACCGCAGGCGGTGACCAGCACTACCATCACTTCCAGCGCCCGACTTACCTGCTCCAGCACCTGACCGACCTGTTTTAAAATCGCGCCAATGTCTAACAGGCTAATGGTCGGGAACTGACGGTTGAGTTGCGTCAACATGCCGTTGCCATTCTCCCAGCGGAAACTGGTGAGCCAGCTTTGCGGCTGTCCATCCAGCGCCCCTTCAGGGAAAATAAAATAGAAATTAGGCCGCAGACTTTCCCAGTCCACTTTGCGCAGGCTGGTCACTTTAGCGCGGAACTCCTGGGTATCGCCCATAAAAGTCACGGTATCGCCGAGGGCAACGTTTAAGCGTTTCGCCAGCCCCTCTTCCATCGACACTTCATCGGCTTTTGGCGGCCAGTTACCGGCGACAATCGGATTATGATCGGGCCGCGTATTTTGCCAGGTAAGATTGAGTTCGCGATTAAGCGCCTCATCGTCATTACCTTCTGTCGGCTTGTCGTTAATCGCCGTCAGCCGCGCACGCACCACTGGATAAAATGATTCCGGGACTATCTGATGTTCCGCGAGGAACGCTTTTAGCGGCGTAACCTGTTCTGTGGCGATGTTGATTAAAAAGTAGTTCGGGCTTTCTGGCGGTAGCTGCTGCTGCCAGCGGTCAAGCAGATCGCCACGCAACACCAGCAGCAGCGCCAGCAGCATAAAGGAGAGCGAAAATGCCGAAAGCTGGCTTAACGTTGACCACGGCTGACGTAACAGGCGGCTGACCGCCAGGCGCAGAGGCAGCGATTTCAGCGTCATGCGGCGAAGTACATTCAGCAGCATCCAGCCCAGCACACCGCACAGCAAAGCCAGCACCACCGCGCCCGCCAGCACCGCCCACAGCAGCATACTGCCGCCCATCAGCCCGACGAGCAGCAGCACAACCACCACAGTGACAACCGGCAGATAAAACTTCAGCGGCCAGACGTTCGCTACCACATCATTACGTAGTACGCGTAAAGGCTGCGTTGCCAGCAACAGGCGGTACGGTCGTAGCCCCACCAGCAGCGAGATGACTGTCATGGTGCCGAGCGCCCACAGCCACGGCCAGAGGCTGGCAGGCGGTAGTGCGGCAGGCAGAACGGGCTTGAGCAGTACCATCAATACGCTTTCGAACAACAGGCCAATCGCCCCGCCGGTAACGGCTGAAAGCACCAGAATCATCAACCACTGACCGACGATTAACTTACGCAGTTGCGCTCGCCCTGCCCCCAGCGTTTTGAGGATCGCCACCAGATCGTAGCGACTGCGACAGTAATGATTCATCGCCACCGCCACCGCAGCCACTGCCAGCAGCAAGGTCAGAAGCGCCGAAAGCAGCAGGAACTGTTGCGAGCGTTCCATCGAGCGCCCCAGCGCGCCTTCGTCCTGTTCCAGACCGTACCAGCGTTGTTCGGGTTTAAGCTGGGGTAACAGCCATTTCTCATAGCCGTCGAGCTGATTCTCGCTGCCACCAAATTTATAGCGCCAGGTGACCCGACTCCCCGGCTGCACGGCTCCGGTTTTATCGACATCCGCCAGATTCATCATCAGGCGTGGGGCTATCTGGAAGGGGTTAAAACCGGAATCCGGTTCCTGAATCACTTCTCCGGCGATCCGCAGCGTGGCATCGCCCACGTCGATGGTATCGCCGATTTTCAGGTTAAGCAGTGCCATCAGGCGTGGGGCCAGCAACACGCTGCCCGCCTGCGGTTTCAGGCCAGGGGGATTAGTTTGCAGATCGCCATACATCGGGTAGATCTCATCCACCGCTTTGACGTTCGCCAGCTGCGGTGTGTCGCCTGCAAATGTCATCGTGGCGAAAGTCAGCTGCTTGCCGACTTTCAGGCCGCGCTTTTGCGCTTCCTCCAGCCACGCTTGCGGCACTTCGCGCGAACTGCGCAACGCCCGATCGCCCGCCATAAACTCCCGGCTTTGCTGGCTTAAACCTTTCTCCATGCGATCGCTGATATTGCCCAGCGCCAGCACGCAGGCCACCGCCAGGCTTAGCGCCAGCCAGACAATTAATAGCGACGGCGAGCGCCATTCGCGCCAGAACCAACGTGCAATCATGCTTCCTCCTGCAACTGCCCGTTCACCAGCCGTAAGCAGCGGTCGCAGCGTGCCGCCAGTTGCAGGTCGTGGGTCACCATAATCAACGTGGTGCCATGCTCACGGTTAAGGGAAAACAGCAGGTCGGCAATTTTATCGCCCGTCTGGCGGTCAAGATTGCCGGTAGGTTCATCAGCAAATAGCACATCTGGCCGACCGTTAAAGGCACGCGCCAGCGCGACACGTTGCTGTTCGCCGCCGGAAAGCTGTGCCGGAAGATGATCAAGACGTTTGCCCAGCCCTAACTGTTCGAGCAATGCTTTCGCCCCGTTACGACTTTCCGCGCTACTCTCACCGCGCAGCAGCGCCGGAAGCTCGACGTTTTCCAGCGCGTTAAGGGTCGGAATTAACATAAATGACTGAAAAACAAAGCCTACATGCTTCGCGCGCAACTTTGCCCGCGCTTCTTCGTCCATATTATGTAGCGGTTGTCCTACCAGATTCACTTCGCCACTGCTACCGTCATCCAGCCCGGCGAGGATCGCCAGCAAGGTTGACTTACCCGATCCCGACTCGCCCACCAGCGCGATGGTTTCGCCACGTTTGACAACCAGCTCAACTCCGGTGAGGATGGAGAGTTCATGCTCCCCCTGACCGACGGACTTCTTAAGATGATGAACTTCAACAATGTTTTCCGCTGGCATTTGCCCTTCCTGTTCCTGGTCCTGTTAACTTTCCGTGCCGCCGCAGCGGACACGTTATTAATTCTGGGTGATAGCCTGAGCGCCGGGTATCGAATGTCTGCCAGCGCGGCCTGGCCTGCCTTGTTGAATGATAAGTGGCAGAGCAAAACGTCGGTAGTCAATGCCAGCATCAGCGGCGACACCTCGCAACAAGGGCTGGCGCGCCTTCCGGCTCTGCTGAAACAGCATCAGCCGCGCTGGGTGCTGGTTGAACTGGGCGGCAATGACGGTTTGCGTGGTTTTCAGCCACAACAAACCGAGCACACGCTGCGCCAGATTTTGCAGGATGTCAAAGCCGCCAACGCTGAACCATTGTTAATGCAAATACGTCTGCCTGCAAACTATGGTCGCCGTTATAATGAAGCCTTTAGCGCCATTTACCCCAAACTCGCCAAAGAGTTTGATGTTCCGCTGCTGCCCTTTTTTATGGAAGAGGTCTACCTCAAGCCACAATGGATGCAGGATGACGGTATTCATCCCAACCGCGACGCCCAGCCGTTTATTGCCGACTGGATGGCGAAGCAGTTGCAGCCTTTAGTAAATCATGACTCATAAAGCAACGGAGATCCTGACAGGTAAAGTTATGCAAAAATCGGTCTTAATTACCGGATGTTCCAGTGGAATTGGCCTGGAAAGCGCGCTCGAATTAAAACGCCAGGGTTTTCATGTGCTGGCAGGTTGCCGGAAACCGGATGATGTTGAGCGCATGAACAATATGGGATTCACCGGCGTGTTGATCGATCTGGATTCGCCAGAAAGTGTTGATCGCGCAGCCGACGAAGTGATCGCCCTGACCGATAATTGTCTGTATGGGATCTTTAACAATGCCGGATTCGGCATGTATGGCCCCCTTTCCACCATCAGCCGTGCGCAGATGGAACAGCAGTTTTCCGCCAACTTTTTCGGCGCACACCAGCTCACCATGCGCCTGTTACCGGCTATGTTGCCGCACGGTGAAGGGCGTATTGTGATGACCTCATCGGTGATGGGATTAATCTCCACGCCGGGCCGCGGCGCTTACGCGGCCAGTAAATATGCGCTGGAGGCGTGGTCAGACGCACTGCGCATGGAACTGCGCCACAGCGGAATCAAGGTCAGCCTGGTTGAGCCAGGACCCATTCGTACTCGTTTCACCGACAACGTCAACCAGACGCAAAGCGATAAACCGGTCGAAAACCCCGGCATCGCCGCCCGCTTTACGTTGGGGCCGGAAGCGGTGGTTGCCAAAGTGCGCCATGCTTTTATCAGCGAGAAGCCGAAGATGCGCTATCCGGTGACGCTGGTGACCTGGGCAGTCATGGTGCTTAAGCGCCTGCTGCCGGGGTGCGCGATGGACAAAATATTGCAGGGGTGAGTTGAAGCGCGCGCTTAAGCCCCCATGTCAAAGAAAATATCGACAACAGAGAGCGACTCCATGTCCGTAGAAAATATTGTCAACATTAACGAATCTAACCTGCAACAGGTTCTTGAACAGTCAATGACCACACCTGTGCTGTTCTATTTTTGGTCTGAACGTAGCCAGCACTGTTTGCAGTTAACCCCAATTCTGGAAAGCCTCGCGGCGCAGTACAACGGGCAATTTATTCTGGCGAAGCTGGACTGCGACGCGGAGCAGATGATTGCCGCCCAGTTTGGTCTGCGCGCGATTCCGACCGTGTATCTGTTCCAGAACGGGCAACCGGTAGACGGCTTCCAGGGACCGCAACCGGAAGAAGCGATCCGCGCCCTGCTGGATAAAGTGCTGCCGCGTGAAGAAGAGCTGAAAGCCCAGCAGGCGATGCAACTGATGCAGGAAGGCAATTACACCGACGCCCTGCCATTGCTGAAAGACGCCTGGCAGTTGTCGAATCAGAACGGGGAAATCGGTCTGCTGCTGGCAGAAACGCTGATTGCGCTGAACCGTTCTGAAGATGCAGAAGCCGTGCTGAAAACCATTCCGTTGCAGGATCAGGACACCCGCTATCAGGGGCTGGTGGCGCAAATCGAACTGCTGAAGCAGGCGGCAGATACGCCGGAAATTCAACAGCTGCAACAGCAGGTGGCGGAGAACCCAGAAGATGCCGCACTGGCGACGCAACTGGCACTGCAACTGCATCAAGTTGGGCGCAATGAAGAGGCGCTGGAGTTACTGTTTGGGCATCTGCGTAAAGATCTCACCGCCGCAGACGGTCAGACGCGTAAAACGTTCCAGGAGATCCTCGCTGCGCTGGGTACGGGGGATGCACTGGCGTCGAAGTATCGCCGCCAGCTGTATGCGTTGTTGTATTGATTTTCCGTTGATCGGCGCATGAACCACAACGCCGGATGCGATGCTGCGCATCCGGCATCACATTATTTCTTCTTCAATTGCGTCACCACCAACTGGTGGCGCGAATTGTAAAATTTACGATAGGTTAAATAACAGGCAATAATGGTCGACAGGCTGGCGGTTGAGAGCAACATAAAGGTCACCATAATCTGATATTTAATCGCCTTCACTGGATCAATCCCGGCAAATATCAGCCCGGACATCATTCCCGGTAAACTCACTAAGCCAACCGTTTTTGCTGAATCGACCGTCGGAATTAAAGCCGCGCGAATACTGTCGCGAATCAATATCGCTGAAGCCTGTTTCGGCGTCGCCCCAAGACTCAGTTTCTCCTGAATCTGTTGCTGTTCGCTGATAAACCGCTGCCCGAGATTGTTATAACACAGCCCGACTGCCACCATCGCGTTACCGGCTATCATCCCGGCAATAGGGATCACCTGCATCGGGATAAATTCAATCGACCCTGAGAGAATCAGCACCGCCAGGGTAATTCCCGCCCCGACCGTAATGGCAATAAACGATGAGATAAACGCTTTAGCAATATATTTACTGCGTTTTTGCGCATTCCACGCCGCATTAAAGCAGATAAATAACACCATCAATAATGTCAGGCTGGCATCATCAACGCTGAAAATATATTTCAATACATAGCCGACAATAATCAGCTGAATTATCGCGCGCCCCACACTCCAGAGAATATCTTTCTCCAGCGCCAGTTTTTCTTTATGGCTAATTAAGATTGCGACAACCACCAGCATTAATGCCAGTGCCAGTGACTCGTTGGTAATATTATGCGTGTTCATAGCGTGCTTCCTGCATTTCTCCGGCATGCGGTTGCAGTGTAATCACTTTATCCGCATGATTAATTTCGTCTTTATCGTGCGTCACCCACAACACAGCAATATTTTGCTCACGTACATAGCGGTGGATCATCTCATTGACGTTGCGTTTGTTGCTTTCATCCAGCGCACTGGTGATTTCGTCGAGCAATAAAACCTTCGGCATAAATTGTAGGTTACGAATCAATGAGATGCGTTGTTTTTCACCACCAGATAGCTCGGCGATATTTTTCGTCAAAATGGTGTCCGGCAAGGAAAAACGTTCGAGAAAATCGAGAAAAATGGCCGGATCAGGCTGCTGGTTACGGATCTGCCAGGGAAAGATCAGGTTATCGTAGACCGTGTCGCCAAACAGAGCCGGCGTTTGGGCGCAGTAAGAAACTTGTTGGCGATAGGTTTCTGGCTTTAGTGTGCTGACATCCTCACCTTCAAACAGTAACGTTCCGCAGGTCGGGCTGATTAATGAAGCAACTATTTTTAGTAGCGTACTTTTACCGCAGCCAGAAGGGCCGGTAATTAACTTAAATTCGCCAGCACGCAGCGAAAAATTGATGTTATTGAGAATGTTCGTATCGCCCGCCCGATATCCAACATTTTGCAGTTGGAGCAAAAGACTATTTTCCTGCATTGCCCATCCCTTTTTCTGATTTTTACTAAAAACAGTTTATCCTCCGCAAGAATAAGGGGGAACTCTCTTTCAGTAATCAGGTATAATTTGTTTAATCAAGCAGCAATTTTGCTCTTTATGGACGGTACAACAGGAGGTTTTTCCGATGCTTATTTTTATCCCGATTCTCATTTTTGTCGCGCTGGTGATTGTTGGCGCGGGCGTCAAAATCGTGCCGCAGGGCTATCAGTGGACGGTAGAACGATTTGGTCGTTATACCAAAACATTACAGCCGGGGCTAAGTCTGGTGGTGCCGTTTATGGACCGCATTGGTCGTAAGATCAATATGATGGAGCAAGTGCTCGACATCCCATCCCAGGAAGTTATCTCGAAAGATAACGCCAACGTCACTATCGACGCCGTTTGCTTTATTCAGGTGATTGATGCCCCGCGCGCGGCTTATGAAGTTAGCAATCTGGAACTGGCAATCATCAACCTGACCATGACCAACATCCGTACCGTTCTGGGTTCGATGGAACTTGATGAAATGCTCTCTCAGCGCGACAGCATTAACTCGCGTCTGCTGCATATTGTCGATGAAGCCACTAATCCGTGGGGGATAAAAGTCACCCGTATTGAAATTCGCGATGTGCGCCCACCGGCTGAACTTATCTCTTCAATGAACGCGCAGATGAAAGCGGAACGTACCAAACGCGCTTACATCCTTGAAGCAGAAGGGATTCGTCAGGCGGAAATTCTCAAAGCCGAAGGTGAAAAACAGTCACAAATCCTGAAAGCGGAAGGTGAACGTCAGTCGGCATTCTTACAGGCCGAAGCACGTGAACGTTCTGCCGAAGCGGAAGCCCGCGCGACCCAAATGGTGTCTGAAGCCATTGCTTCTGGTGACATTCAGGCGGTGAATTACTTCGTGGCGCAGAAATACACCGAAGCGTTACAGCAGATTGGTTCCTCCAGCAACAGCAAAGTGGTGATGATGCCATTAGACGCCAGTAGCCTGATGGGATCGATTGCCGGGATTGCTGAACTGGTGAAAGACAGCGCGAACGAGCGAAATAAATCATGATCGAGATGATAGCTATCCATCCGCATATTTTTTGGCTGAGTCTCGGCGGTCTGCTGCTGGCAGCCGAGATGTTGGGCGGCAATGGTTATCTGTTGTGGAGCGGTGTCGCGGCGGTGATTACTGGCCTGGTGGTCTGGTTGCTGCCGCTGGGTTGGGAGTGGCAAGGGGTGATGTTTGCCGTCCTGACGCTACTTGCCGCCTGGCTGTGGTGGAAATGGCTGGCACGAGGCGTGCGCGAACAAAAGCACAGTGACAGTCATTTAAACCAGCGCGGACAGCAATTGATCGGCAGACGATTTGTGCTGGAATCACCGTTAGTCAACGGGCGCGGTCATATGCGCGTCGGCGACAGTTCATGGCCCGTCAGCGCCAGCGAGGATCTCGGTGCAGGTACGCATGTTGAGGTTATTGCGATTGAAGGGATAACGCTGATCATCCGTGCGGTCATCGCCTGATGCGACGCTGACGCGTCTTATCATGCCTGGAAAACTGTACCAAAACCCATGCCGGATAAGGCGCTCGCGCCGCATCCGGCATGTAGCCCCCTACATGGTGTTAATTGAATTTTCGGCTAAGGAGTGGCCATGCTTTTTCCCTTTCGAAAACCTGAAGTACGTCTGCTGAAAAATACCGCTGCGGGCGTCATTTTTTCGGTGAAGTCCGGGAAAGGATTTCTGCGCCATTGTGTGATTTACGATCCGCACCCTTGCGGGCTTATTCGTTCGCTCTGCTGGCAGGATGTCCCGTTAATACGTTTCTGGTCCGAGGCTGGCTGCCCCACCTGCGCGGAATTTGTCTACAGCGGTTTTGCGGATGATGAACAGGGAGCCGCCCGTTTTTTGTCTGCTCTCGAAAACTGGAATCGCCCGTGGTCTGGCATGACGGACGCTTTTGCCGCGCTGACACCGCTGTTCTCATGCCTGGCTGATGGCTATTATTTGCTGGAAGATCGTGAACTTTATCCAACGGATGGCAATGGGCATTTCTTTTGGGCGGCAACGGACCATAGCGCCAGTAATCCGGCAACCGTTGCCGTCTGGGATCCTGAATATTGCTATTTCTGTGATACCGCCCCCTGTTTTCTTCTTCCTGGACAGCCGCCATCACATTTTAATCCTGAGCGTGCGACGTTTTATCGCGATAAACCGGACGCCCGCGCTCTGGCCTGGTATCTCCCTGATTCCTATCTCTGCGTTCTGCTTGACGGACACCATAAAGCAACAGCCGCCGCGCTGGAAGGGCGACCGCTCAAAACACTGGTGCTCAGCACGGCAACCCATTTTAATGATGAGCAACAAACCCTGGTATTTCCTGGCGGGGAATGTCTGCACAAATCAGAGCTGCAATTCCGCATACCAAAACTCACAGCGTGGAAAACATTACCGCCCGGCGCATGGGAGAGTTTCGGCCCTGATAAGCACATCAGCCCATCCGAAACCTGGTCAGAAGAGTTGCAGCAGAGCGTCAGTCGGTACCCTTCACTGGATCAAGCCTGGCAAATTGTTGAGGCCGGGAATTTGAGCGAAACTTGTATTAAGCACATGATCCAACAAGGTTTGGGGGAGGATGAAAAGGCTGATGTAATTTTGCAGGCGCTGTTTTTCACGCACTCGCCGCTTTTTATTGACTTTGCCCGATTCGTTATCAGCCATCCGGCATACGCCATTTATCGCCCCCTCACCTTCCGGTTGATGGCGCAAAACCGAAGCCCGCAAGCAGATGCCTTTTTTCTGGATTTTGCCATCAACGATGACGGCGAACGTCCGGAGCTGACGAAAATAATGGACGACTATTTCCGCAAGCCTTAATCACCCCGCCCGATGATGACAGCAGCCGGAGAGATTTTCGATAATCGGGCAGTCGGCGCTGTCATCGCCGGGGCAGGCATTCGCCAATGCCAGTAGCTGGTCGCGCATGGCTTGCAGCTCTTCAATATGTCGCTCGATCTCCGCCACCTTCTCCAGCGTGCGCCGTTTTACATCGGCGCTATGACGCTGCGGGTCGTTAAACAGATTCACCAGTTCGCCGCTCTCTTCCAGGTTAAAGCCCACCTGGCGTGCCTGGCGCAGTAAGGTCAGTTCGTTGAGATGCTGCTGCGTGTAGGTGCGATAACCGTTTTCGCTGCGCATCGGCGGTGTCACCAGTCCCTTCTCTTCATAGAAGCGAATGGCTTTGCTGGTCAGGCCGGTAATTTTTGCCACATCGCTAATGTTCATCGTTCGCGCAACGCCTCCTGTGCTTTGTTAAAGGGTTTCAACAGATAATCCAGCACGCTTTTTTTACCCGTGCGGATATCGACCGTCGCCACCATACCGGGAAATATCGGAAACTGCTGTTTATGTTTATTTTCCAGATGGTTGCTGAAGGTGCGAATGTACACCCGATAGTAATAAACATCGCGCCGTACTTCATCCTGAATGGTGTCCGGTGAAATCACCGCAACTTCTCCTGGTAAGCCGCCATAGATGGAATAATCGTAAGCGGTTATTTTCACCAGTGATTTTTGCCCCGGATGGATAAACGCCACATCGCGCGGGGAGATTTTCGCCTCAATCAGCAGTTGCTCATCCAGCGGCACAATGGTCATGAGTTTACCACCTGGGGCGATGACGCCGCCAACCGTAGTGACGTCAATGTCTTTGACAATGCCACGCACCGGCGCGGTAAAGTCCAGCCTGGTGAGAGAGTCTTCCCGCCCGCGGATCACCGAACGCTGGGTTTCGACTTCTTCGTTGGCTTTTGCTAACTCTTCCCGTGCCTGAACGTAATATTGCGTGCGCACGTCGCTGAGTTTGTTTTCCAGTTCATTGGCCTGTCGTTGCAAACGCAGCACTTCGACGCTGCTCGCCGCCCCCTGTTTCACCAGCGGCTGGGTCATCGCCAGTTCGCGATTGACCAGGCTAATTCCTTGTGTCAGCCCGGTGGTGGCTTTGTTCAGCCCGTCGCGGCGAGTGTTGTACAACGCCGTTTCCGACTCGATAAGCTCGGGGAATTTATTCAGTTCGTCGGGGAACACCAGCGGTTTATTGCTGACTTCCGCCCGCAGCCGTGCCGAGGTTGCCAGCGCCGCGTACAGCCGCGACATTGCTTCCTGCACGTCGGATTCGGTTTTGGTGCGGTTAAGCTGCGCCAGCGGCTGGCCTTGCTCAACAATATCGCCCACTTTCACGTCGAGATGATACAAAATCCCGCCTTCCAGCGACTGCACCACCTGTTCACGCCCGGAAGGTTCTACGGTGCCGCTACCGGTAGTGACTTCATCAAGCTGGAAATACCACGCCCAGCCGAGAAAACAGAGCAGCATGACGACGGTCACACGTACCGCCAGCGCCGAGCGCGGCAGGCGGGGTTCAGTCAGGCCACGGTTATATTGCAGTTGTCCGTTCATGCGGCAGACCCCTTATTCTTCTCCTGCAACACCACCCGTCGCGCCGTGGGTTCGCCCTGTTCACGCAAAATGGCCTCTTTCGCGCCATCCATCACAATCCGCCCCTGATCCATCACGATAATGCGGTCCACCAGTTGCAGCATCGCCGTGCGGTGAGTGGCGATGACCAGCGTGCGATGTCCAATCCACTGTTTCAGTTGTTCGATTAAGTGCGCTTCCGCCATTTCGTCCAGCGAAGCGCTGGGTTCGTCGAGCAGGACGATATTCGGTTGAGAGATGAGGAGCCGCGCCAGCAGCAGCGTTTGCCGCTGACCGCCAGAGAGGCCAAATCCCCCTTCCTGAATCATGTAGTTGAGGCCGTTTTTCTGCTTCTGCACAAAGGGCAGCGCCCCGCTGAGGGTTAACGCGCGTTCGATATCTTCATCGCTGGCTTCCGGCATCCCCATCGTCAGGTTTTCCCGCAGCGAGCCGAAGAACAGTCGTCCGGTCTGGCTGAGCAACCCCATGTCGCGGCGCAGATCCGCCGGATCAAGCTGCCCAATACTGATGTTATCCAGCAACACCTGCCCCTGCTGGGCGATACGCATTCCGGCGAGCATTTGCAGCAGCGTTGATTTACCCGCGCCGTTGCGCCCGAGAATGGCGATTTTCTCTCCGGCCTGAATGTTGAGTTTGCCAATCGCCACATCGGCAATTTTCTCTTCTTCGTCGTAATAAAACACCGCGTTGCTGAACTGATAATTACCGTGCAGCACCGCTTTATGCACCAGTTTGCCGTGTTCCGGCTGATCCACCGGGCGCTTCATCAGTTCATCAAGCCCGTTACGCGCTACTTTCGCCTGCTGCCAGCGCGAGAGCACGCCGGATATCTGCGACAGCGGCGCGATGGTGCGCGAAGCCAGAATCGTCGTCCCGACCAGCGCACCGGTGGTCATGTCGCCGTTCATCACCATAAAGCAGCCCACCAACAGCACCACCACGTAAACGATGGACTGCACTTCCTGGGTCCAGGTGAGCAGCAGCCCGGTGAGAAAACGTTGCCTCATGCTGATGGACGAGGCCACGTCGTTGGTGTGGTTCCACTGATTCTGAAAACGTTGTTCGGCGCGCAGCAGTTTAATGTCTTCAATCGACTGCACGGCTTCCACAAGCGTAGCGTTGCGTACCGCTGACTCGCGCATCCCTTCGTTCGCCAGCCGCGCCAGCGGGCGTTGAATCAGCAGACCGGGGATCACCAGTAATGGCAGCGCCAGCAAAACCACCAGCACCAGCCAGCCGCCGATCATCCACAGAATAAAGACAAACAGCAGGAAGAACGGCAGATCCGCCACCGCGCCAATGGTGGTGGAAGTGATCAGTTCCCGCACCGATTCCAGTTCGCGGATCTGCGAGATAAACGATCCGGTGGATTTCGATCGCACGTTGTTTTTCAGCCGTAATGCGTGACCAAAAACGCGATCCGAAATGCGCAGATCCGCCCGCTTGCCAATCATATCCGAGAGGTGCGTGCGCACCATGCGCATACAGAACTCAAACAGAATCGCCATCATCACCCCGGCGAACAGCACCCACAGCGTCGGGTACGATTGCGCCGGAACGACGCGGTCGTAAACCTGCATCGAGAAAATCATCGCCGCCAGCGCCAGCACGTTCGCCACCAGTGAGGCCAGCATAATATCGCCGTAGCGCCGCCAGTCTTTCAGCGACAGACTCCAGAACCAGTTCACCTGATACGGGCGAATGTAGTCATCCACCCGCGCATCAGGGATGGCGCTAAGCGGGCGCAGTAGTGCCAGTTCGACGATTTTATCTTCAATATCCGCGACGTTCAGCGTGGTTTCCAGCCCTTCGTCACCGCTGAACTGAACGCTGATATTGTCGTGATTGTCGCGGCGGGTGATTACGCCAATCTGTTGATTATCAAACACCGCAATCAACGGCAGCCGCCACGGGTTAAGCGAATCGGCGGAAAACTCCACCAGCCGTAACCCCATCCCCAGTTGCCGCGCCATGTCGGTGAGCAACTCTTCCCGCTTACTGTCGCGCTCCCAGTTGACGGTTGCGCGCACGTTCTCCTGAGAAAAATCGAGGCGGTAATAACGCGCCACGACGATCATCGCCTCCAGCCAGGCTTCCACGGACTGGGCATTTTTTTTCATTATCTACACCACCATCAACTGATGATTCGCCAGCAAAGTGGCGAGGTCGGTATGCACGCCCGTCAGCGTGACCACGTTAGTTGCCGCAAAAGTGCCGCCCGTGCCGTCGCGGTCGATCTGCACGATGGTGTCGCTGCCGCTCTGGGTAACTTTGACAAAATCACTGATGTTTCCGGCCTGCGCATCCAGCGTTGCCACGCCGTTGACGTAGCTGGCTTTGCCGTTTCCGGTGTAGCCGCTGCCCTGCAACAGTTCACGAATATCAATGCGATCGGTGTCGGCGGTACCTTCCCATGTCCCTACCGTAAAGCCATTCACCACGTCCGAGCCATTGCCGCCAGTGGCATCGCTGGCGTTGAGCAGTTTATAGAGCAAGGTGTCATGGCCCCCGTTGCCGATGTTGATGGTGTCGTTACCGCCGCGCCCTTCCAGTTGGTTATCGCCGCTGCTGCCCGTCAGGGTGTCGTTAAAGTTGGAGCCGGAAATGCCTTCGATATTGGTAAATGTCGAGGTGTTAAAACCGGTCGACTGGGCAGTAGTGGTGCTTAAGTTGGCGGTGATCCCCACTGTGGAAAGGCGGAAATCGACCACGTCCATCCCGCCGTTCGCCAGCCAGGTTCCGGTGCCGGAGCTGTACACCCAGCCGCCGGAACCGTCGTAGGTGTCGGTGCCAGCAGTAGCGAAGAAGGTGTCGTTATAGCCCGTGCCGACGAACTTACCGTTGTTGCTCGCCGTGCCTGCTTCGGCGCTGAGATCGTAAGCGTGGGTAGCATCAGTGGCATGTAAACCGCCCCAACTGGTATTCACCGTCTGGTCGATATTGCTGGCAGTGGTGCCGGTGGATTTGATCAGCACCGCGTTGTAGGTTTCTCCGGCATTCAGTCCGTAGAAATTGACCAGCGCCGAGGTGTCGTTGACGCCCATCCCCGACTGCGGGTTGATGATTTGCGTAGCGACCAGCACTCCCGCCGAGTTGTAGAGTTTTACGGTATTGCCGTAATAGACGTTAATGCCGTTGGGATCGGTGATACGCAGGTGCAGCGAGGTACCGTAGCTCACCGTGTTGGTGTTACGGATGAGGAACACGCTGCCCGACTGTTTGGTCACCAGCACATCCACCGCGCCGTCCCAGTCGTAATCCATTGCCGCCACGCCGCTGGTGATGCCGCTCTGGCTGCCGCCGAGGGTAGATTGTGTCCAGTTACTGGCATTACTGACGTTAGTATAGAGGTACGACTGCCCGGTCTGAGCAATACGCGCGATATCCATTAACCCGTCATGATCCCAGTCCACTGCCACGCTGAACTGGCTGGCATAGGTTGTACCCGTAGCCCCCACCGCCACCGGATTCCCCAACACGCCGTTGGTATTGAATAACAGCGAGCCGTAGTTAGCTCTTCCCTGGCTGGCGGGCAGGAAGAGGTCCATATCACCGTCACCGTCAAAATCGGCCCAGGTCATGGAGACAGACGTCGAGTTACCACCGCTGCCTGCAACGCTGAGGAAGGTGTTGATGGTGTTTTGTCCCCAGACAAAGGTGCCGTTGCCCTGGCTGATGAGCGATGAAAGGGTGTAGTAGTTATTCAGGTTGAAGGTGTGCTGAACCAGGTCTACCCTGCCGTCATTGTTGAGATCGACGCCGGAACCTTCGTTAAGGGAAAGGTAGCCGTTCACCACCCCGCCGACCGTGGCGCTCCCTCCGTTGTTGGCGGTGGTGGAGTTGCCTACCAGGGTGCCTGCGTTATTCCACAGGAAGGTATTAGAGTCCGGTCCGCCCGCGTCGCCAATCCAGAAATCGAGATAGCCGTCGCCCTCTTTATCAAACGCCACAATCGAGCCATACCACGTCAGCGTGCCGACGTTCACCTGAATCGCGCTGGAAAAGGTGCCGTCGCCGTTATTGGTAAAGCCGTTGATATAGCCCGTACCGTAGTCATCACGGGTGATAAACAGATCGCCCGTGCCGTTACGGTCATAATCGGCAATTGAACTGGTGGCGTAGTTGTTGCCGCTTTGCACCAGCGTCAGTGCGGTCTTCGACCAGGTGAGCGGATCGGTTGATTGCATAATTTGCTGGTTAGCCAGCACCGTCCACATCCCGTGGTTGTCGAGGCCGTAGGTCAGCCCCCAGGCGGTCGTTTTATTGGCAGTTGTCCAGGCGGGCGTGTAATCAATCGCCGCGTTGACTGTCACCGTGCCGTTGCTGACGTTGGCGGTGTTGCCGTTGCCCGCCGAGCTTTTTACCTGCGCGGTGACGTTATAGGCGGTCGCGGACGCCGCCAGCACATCGGTATCCGGTAACTGCACATACCAGGTGTTATGCGCCGGATCGACTACCACCGCACCGCCCGGCTGCGAGGTGTAGGTTTTGCCATTGATGACCACTTCGACATACTGCCCGCTGGCGAGCGCGGCAGTGATCACCCCGCTGATAATCGGCGTGGTATCGCGCGTGGTCTGGCTGGTGATTTGCGCCAGCGTGGTCGGAATAGAGGTATCGACCGTCAGGATAAAATCACTGGAGGAGGTGATATTTCCTGCCAGATCCACTACCCGCGCGCTGTAGGTGTACGCGCCGCTGACCAGCCCGCTGTCGCTGTAGGTCCAGTTCAGCGCACCTACCATCGTCACCGCGCCTAACAGCAGGCCGTTGCGGTAGAGGTAAACCACTTCACCACTGGCCAGCGGGCCGGAGAGCACACCGTTCAGCAGTGGCGTGGTATCGTCGGTGGCCTGCGAACTGCTTAACGTCCCCTGCCGCTGCCCGACATCATCGGTATACGACACAATGGTCGGCGTGGCGGTGGGGTTAATCGTATCGACCACCACCGTTTTCGACACCACCGGGCCGGTGTTCCCCGCCAGATCCAGCACCCGCACCTGATAAACATAGCTGCCATCGGTCAGCGTGCGGCTGTCGGTGTAAGTCCACTGCGTGCCGTTGGTAGTGAGCGTGGTCCAGGTCGCACCGCCATCAAGGCTAATCTGCGCCACTTCGCCGCTGGCAAGCCCCGCCCCCAGCGAACCGGTCAGCGTGAGCGAGGTATCACTGGTGATAAAGTCGGTGGACGAACTCCCCGTGTCGGTGCTGATGCTGGCGATGGTCAACACCTGCGCCGGGTTAACGGTGTCGATCTGCGCCGACTGGCTGCCGGTTGCGCCAACGTTGCCCGCCAGATCGACCACTCGTACCTGCCAGGTCGTCGTGCCATTCGTTAGCGTGCGTCCGTCAACGTAACTCCAGTTCAGGCCGTCTGCCGCCAGCGTTACGTTCACCCAGGTTGCACCGTTGTCGGTGCTGATTTGCGCGAATTCATTAGTGCCGAGCGCCGCGCCCAGTACGCCGCGCACGGTAAGCGAGGTATCGCTGGTAATAAAATCGCTGCTGCTGGCTCCGGTGTCATCGCTGATGCCGGTAATGGTGATGCTTTTCGCCGCTTCCGGGCTGGTGGTGTCGACCACCACGTTTTGCGTTGCGGTCTGCCCAACATTCCCCGCCAGATCCACCACCCGCACCGTGTAGTTCCAGGTGCCGTCGGTCAGTGTGCGACCGTCGGCATAGCTCCAGCTGGTGCCGATAACGGTTAAGGTTGTCCAGGTGACACCGCCGTCGAGGCTGATTTGCGCCCGTTCATCAGCGGCCAGCGCCGCACCGAGCGTACCGCGCACGGTCAGCGTGGTATCGCGGGTAACAAAATCGCTGCTGCTTAACCCGGTGTCATCGCTGATGCCCGCAATGGCGATGGTTTTGCTCGCCAGCGGTGCGGTGGTGTCCACGGTGACAATCTGGCTGGCGGTCGCACCGATATTTCCGGCGGTGTCGATCACCCGCACCTGATAGTTGTAGTTACCGTCAGCCAGCGTGCGTCCGTCAAGGTACGTCCAGGTTAATCCGCTTACCGACAGATTCTGCCAGGTGGTGCCGCCGTCGATGCTGATTTGCGCGAACTCACCGGCAGCCAGCGTCGCCCCCAGCGTGCCGCTTACCGCAAGCGTCGTGTCGCTGGTGATAAAATCGTTAGTGATCAATCCGGTATCGGTGGTGATCGCGCTGATGGCGATGGTTTTTACTGCTGGATCTGGCGCGATGGAGTCGATCACCACGTTCTGGCTGTCGGTCGCGCCAACGTTGCCCGCTGCGTCAATCACCCGCACCTGATAGAGATAGTTGCCATCGGTCAGCGTGCGGCTGTCGTTATAGCGCCAGGTCGTGCCAGTGACGGTAAGCGTGGTCCAGGTTGCGCCGCCGTCGATACTGATTTGCGCCGTCTCGTTACTGGCAAGCGCGGCGGTGAGCGAGCCGTTGACCACCACCGGACTGACGCTGGTGATAAAGTCGCTGGCGCTAAGCCCGGTGTCGGCTTGCAGGGAATCGATATTAATGCCCATCGCCGGGGCGCTGAGATCGACGGTAATGGTGTGATTACTGTTACCGGTGTTGCCAATGGCGTTGCTCACCGAGGCGTTAATCACGTAGGCGTTGCCGTCCGCCAGCGCAGTGACATCGGCGCTGCCGAGCGTGTAGCTCCAGTTACCGCCCGTCTGCACGGTGGTGGTGTAGGTTTTGCCGTTTAAGGTCAGGGTCAGCGTCTGCCCAACTGGGGCGGTGGTGGTGCCGCTGATCACCAGCGACGAGCCATGTTCCGCCGCGTTCACTACATCGTCGCCCGCAAAAGTGTTGATGGTGACGGTAGGCACATCGCCGTTCAACGTGACGCCACGGCTGGCGCTACCGGGGTTTCCGGCCTGATCGCTGACCGTCGCGCTGATGGTGTAGCTGCCGTCGCTTAATCCGGCAAACTGCTGCGCCGGAATAAAGACCGACCAGCTTCCGCCGCTGCCGACCGTGGCGGTCCAGCTCTGACCGTTAAAGGTGACGGTCACCGTCTGACCCACTTCGGCGGTGGTGGTGCCGCTGATGGTCTGCCCGGCAAGCTGCTCGGCGTTGTTGATAATATCGTCACCCGCCACGGTGGCGATGGTCACCGTTGGCGCAACGGTGTCAACGGTCAGAGCGTGCGTGGCCTGTCCGGGGTTACCGGCGCGATCGTTCACGCTGGCGGTAATAGTCTGCGCGCCCTGACCGAGCGCTGCCAGATCCGCCGCAGGCACGTTCAGCGCCCAGGTGCCATTGGCAGCAACCGTGGCGGTGTAGGTTTTGCCGCCAAAGGTGACGGTGACCGTCTGCCCCACTTCTGCGCTGGTCGAGCCGTTAAGGGTTAACGGCTGCTGTTGTTCTGCGGCATTGAGTCGGTCGTCCGTCGAAACGGTGTTAATACTGATAATCGGTGCGGTGAGATCCACCGCTACGCTGCGCGAGGCCGTGGCGCTGTTTCCGGCGCTGTCCTGAGCGGAAGCGCTGACCGTGTAGCTGGTACCATCCGCCAGCGCCGCGACGTCTGCCGCTGGCACGTTCACGCTCCAGCTCCCGTTGCTTTGAATAGTGGCGCTGTAGCCTTTGCCGTTAAGCAACACGGTCACCACTGTGCCTGTCGCAAAATTAGTGCCAGTGCCGCTCAGGGTCAGCGCACTGCCTGCTTCGGCGGCATTAATAAGGTTATCGCCGCTGATGGTGCTGACCGAAAGTGACACTGCCGCCGTATTGACCTGCACGTTGTGCGTCTGAGTGCTGCTGTTACCTGCGCTATCGGTGATGGTGGCGCTGATGGTCACCGTGCCGTCCGCAAGGCCGGAAATCACGCTGGCAGGCACGCCGACGCTCCAGTTGCCGCTGGCATCGGTGCTGGTGACATACTGCTGCCCGGCGATGGTCACCACCAGGCGGTCGCCCGCTACCGCGCCCGTGGCGGTGCCGCTGATAATCTGCGCCTGAGTGTGTTCGACGTTGTTAATCACATCATCGCCCGCCACGGTGTTAAAGCTGATGACGGGCGCGGTGGTATCGACGGTCACGCCTTTGCTGGCGCTGCCGGGGTTACCCGCCAGATCGCTGACCGTGGCGGCCAGGGTGTAGCCGTTATTAGCAAGCGTGGTTAAGGCGCTGGCAGGCAGCGTTAAGCTCCAGCTACCGTCCGCCTGCACCGTGGTCTGGTAGTTACTGCCGTTAAGCGTGACGGTCAGCGTCTGCCCCGTTTCCGCCGTACTGGTGCCAGACACCGTTACGCCCGCCGCGGCTTCGCTGGCGTTGATGATGTTATCGCTGGCTATCGTGTTGATGGTGACGATCGGCGCGGCGCTATCGACGCTGTATTCATGTGTTGCCGTGGCGCTGTTGCCATTAACGTTGGTCACCCGCACCTGAGCGCTGGCATCACCGTCACGCAACGTCGCCATATCCGCAGCCGGAACGGTGGTGCTCCAGCTACCGTTTGCTGCCACCGTGGTGGTGTAGGTTTTGCCACCAAAGGTCACAGTAACGGTTTGCCCCGCTTCGACGCCGGACGTACTGCCGGAGAGCGTTAGCGCCGCACCTTTTTCGGCGGCGTTAATCACATCATCGCTGGTGATGCTGTTCATGCTGATGGCGACGGCGGTGAGATCAACCGTGACCGGATGGGTAATGCTGGTTTGCGTTCCGGCACTGTTCGCGCCGCTAACGCTAATATTCAGCGTTCCCGCAGGCCAGTTGCTGACATCCGCAGCCGGAACGCCGACGCTCCAGGTGCCGTTTGCCAGCACCGTGGCGGCGTAAGTTTGGTTATTAATCACCACCGTCAATGCAGTCCCTGCCGCAAAGCCGGAACTGCTGCCAGTAATCACCTGCGCCTGACCGTGCTCGATGATATTGACCACATCATCGCCTGCAACGGTATCGACTCGCAGACCTGGCAGACTGGCGTCAATGGTGATATCGCGCGTGCCGCTGCCGGTGTTGCCAACGGCGTTGGTGACCGAGGCGTTAACGGTTAACTCACCGTTACCCAGCGCCTGCCAGTCGGCGGCAGGCACGCTCACGCTCCAGCTTAAATCTGGCTGCACGGTGGCGCTGTAGGTTTTGCCGCCCAGCGCAACGGTGACGGTGCTCCCCGCCGCAGCACCGGTGACCTGACCGCTGATAGTTTGCGCGCTGCCTGCTTCGGCGGCATTGATAATATCGTCCGTCGCTACCGGATTAATGGTGACGCCCGGCAGCGCGGTATTGACCTGCACGTTATGGCTGGCGGTGCTGCTGTTGCCCTGGGCGTTGGTGACGCTCGCCGTGACGCTGTAGGTGGCTTCGCCCAGCGCACTGACCGCCGAGGCGGGCACGGTAACGCTCCAGTTGCCGGAAGCGTCGGTGGTAGTGCTGTAGTTTTGTCCGTTCAGCGTCACGGTGATCGCCGTGCCCGCAGGTTGATCGCTGGTGCCGGAAAGCGCCAGATTCGATCCTTTTTCAGTGGCGTTGATCACGTCATCACCCGCGATGGTATTGATGCTAATCACTGGCGCGGTGAGACTGACGGTCACGGTGCGGCTGGCATCATCGCTGTTGCCCGCCCGATCGCTGACGCTGGCGGTGATCGTCTGCGCACCGCTACCGAGTGCCGTAACATCCGCCGCCGGGACGCCGACGCTCCAGTTGCCGGAGGCATCCAGGGTGGTGGTGTAGGTTTTGCCGTTGAGCACAACGCTCACCACATCGCCCGCTTCCCCGCCCGTGCTGGTGCCGGAAATCACCAGCGCCTGCCCGTGTTCGGCGTCGTTGATGATGTCATCGCCCGCCACGGTGTTAATGGTGAGAACGGGCGCGGTGGTGTCTACCGCCAGATTATGGCTGGCGCTGCCGGGGTTACCCGCTTTGTCATTGACCGTAGCGCTGACGGTGTAATTGCTTGCGGTCAGCGCGCCTAAGGCTGAAGTGGGAACACTGACGCTCCAGCTACCGTCCGCCTGTACATTGCCGCTGTAGGTTGCGCCATTAAGGGTGACGGTGACCGTCTGCCCGGTTTCGGCGGTGCTGGTGCCGCTGATGGTGAGCGGGCTTCCGGCCTCCGTGGCGTTAAGAATATCGTCGCTGGCGATGGTATTAATGGTGAGCGTCGGCGCACTGGCGTCAACGTTATACGCATGGGTCGCCGAGGCACTGTTGCCGCTCGCGCTGCTGACGCTGGCCTGCACGTTCGCCGCGCCGTCTGGCAGAGATGCCAGATCCGCCGCCGGAACCGTTACACTCCAGCTCCCGTTAGCGGCGACGCTTGCGGTGTAGGTTTTGCCGCCAAAGGTGACGGTAACGGTTTGCCCGCTTTCAATTCCGCTAGTGCTGCCTGAAAGGGTCAGGTCGGCACCTTTTTCGGCGGCGTTAATCACGTCGTCGCTGGCGACCGTATTGATGCTGATTGCCACCGCCGTTAAATCGACGGTGAACGGATGGCTGACGCTGACCGGGTTTCCGGCGCTGCTCTGTCCTGCCACGTCAACGGTTAACGGCCCCGCAGGCCAGGCGCTGACGTTTGCCGCCGGAATGCCGACACTCCAGCTCCCATCCGCCTGTACCGTGGCGGCATAGGCCACACCGTTGATGGTGACCGTCAGCGCTGCGCCTGCATTCAGGCCGCTACTGCCACCAGTGATTACCAGCGCCTGCCCGTGTTCGATACTGTTGACGATATCATCGCCCGCTACCGTATCCACGCGCAGCCCCGGCAGGTTGGCGTCAATGGTGATATCCCGCGTGCCGCTGCCGGTGTTGCCATTCGCGTTGGTCACCGAGGCGGTAATGGTCAAATCGCCATTGCCCAGCGCCTGGAGATCGGCTGCCGGAACGCTGACGCTCCAGCTTAAGTTGCCCTGTACCGTAGCGGTGTAAGTGTTGCCGCCCAGCGTCACGGTGACCGTATCGCCAGCGGCGGCGCGGGTCACCACTCCGCTGATGGTTTGATCGGCCCCTGCTTCGGCGGCGTTGATAATATCGTCACCCGCCACAGTATTGATGGTGACGCCCGGCAGGCCGCTGTCGACCAGCAAGTTCGCCTGGCTGCTGGCGGTGTTACCCGCAGCACTGGTGGCACTGGCGCTGACGGTATAGTTGGCCTGACCTAAGGCCGCCAGATCGCTGACCGGAACGGTTAAGGTCCAGTTGCCTGCTGCGTCGGTGGTGGCGCTGTAGTTATGACCGTTGAGCGTGACGGTAACCTGTGCGCCTGTCGCCAGCCCCGTACTGCTACCGCTAATGGTCAACGGCTGGCCTTTTTCATCGGCGTTCAGGACGTTATCGCCGCTGATGGCGTTAAAGGTAATTGACGGCAGGCCAGTATTGACCGTCACCTGATGCGTGGCGCTGCCGCTGTTTCCGGCGGCATCGGTGACGCTGGCGTTAATGGTCACCGTGCCGTTCGCCAGTGCCGAGACGACGCTGGCCGGGACACCGACGCTCCAGTTACCGCTGGCATCCAGCACGGTGGTAAAGGTGTTTGTGCCGATAGTCACCGTCACGGTGCTACCGGTTGCCGCGCCAGTAGCGGAGCCGCTGATAATCTGCGCCTGGGCGTGTTCCGTCGCGTTGATCACATCATCGCCCGCCACCGTGTTGATGGTGACGACCGGAACGGAAGTATCCACCGTCAGGTTGTGATTAACCGAGGCCGGGTTTCCGGCCTTGTCGCTCACTGCCGCGCTGACGGTGTAGTTGCTGGCGGTCAGCGCGCTTAAGTCGGCTGGCGGCACGCTGACGCTCCAGCTGCCGTCCGTCTGTACAGTGCCGGTATAGTTTGCGCCATTGAGCGTGACGGTCACCGTCTGCCCCGCTTCCGCCGTGCTGCTGCCGTTGATGGTCAGCGCCGTACCCGCTTCGGTAGCGTTAAGAATATCGTCGCTCGCGATAGTGTTGATGGTCACCGTTGGCGCGCTGGCATCGACGCTGTAAGCGTGGGTCGTGGTGGCGCTGTTGCCGTTAACATTGCTGACGCTGGCCTGTGCGCTGGCATCGCCATCACGCAGGGCTGCCATATCCACCGCCGGAACCGTGGTACTCCAGGAACCATTCGCCGCGACACTTGCTGTGTAGGTTTTGCCGCCAAAGGTGACGGTAACCGTTTGACCAGCCTCCACGCCGGAAGTGCTGCCGGAGAGCGTTAACGCCGCGCCTTTTTCAGCGGTGTTAATCACATCATCGGCGGTAATGGCGTTGATGCTGACGGCAATCGCCGAGAGATCGACAGTCACCGGATGCGTAACGCTGACCGGGTTTCCGGCGGTGGTGTTGCCGCTCGCCGTAATTGTGACCGTCCCCGCAGGCCAGGCGCTGACATCCACCGCCGGAACGCCGACGCTCCATGAGCCATCCGCCAGCACCGCCGCAACATAGGTTTGCCCGTTGATGGTCAGCGTAACGTTGCTGCCCGCCGCCAGACCGGAGCTGCTGCCAGAAATCACCAGCGCCTGCCCGTGCTCGATAATGTTGACCACGTCATCGCCAGCGACAGTATCGACCCGCAGACCGGGAAGATTCGCGTCGATGGTGATTTCCCGCGTGCCATTTCCAGTATTGCCTACGCTGTTCGTCACCGAAGCCGAAATGGTCAGCTCGCCGTTGCCCAGCGCCTGTAACGCGGAGGCCGGAACATTGACGCTCCAGCTTAAATTCGCCTGCACCGTGGCGGTGTAAGTCGCCCCGCCGAGCGTGACGGTTACCGTGTCGCCTGCCGCAGCACCCATCACCTGACCGCTGATGGTCTGGCCCGCGCCTGCTTCGGCGGCGTTAATGATATCGTCGCTCGCCACAACGTTAATGGTGACGCCCGGCAGCGCAGTATTGACCTGCACGTTATGGCTAGCGGAACCACTGTTGCCATCAACGTCAGTAGCGGCGGCGGTTACCGTGTAAGTCGCTTCACCGAGCGCGCTCACGGCGGATGCCGGAACGGTCACGCTCCAGTTACCTGAGGCATCGGCAGTAGTGGTGTAATTTTGCCCGTTGAGCGTAACGGTTACCTGCGTACCCGCAGGCTGGTTGCTGCTGCCGGAAATCGCCAGATCCGCGCCTTTCTCCGTGGCGTTGATAATGTCATCGACGGCAATGGTGTTGATGCCGAGCACGGGTGCGCCGAGCGCCACGCTGACAGTGTGCGAGGCTGTGCCGCTGTTGCCGGCGGAGTCGGTAACCGTGGCGGTAATGGTCACATCGCCTTGCGCCAGCGCGGAAATCACGCTGGCAGGCACACCGATGCTCCAGTTGCCGTTGGCGTCCAGCACGGTGGTGTAGGTGGTCGTGCCAATCGTCACGGAAACCGTGTTACCCGTCGTCGCGCCCGTTGCCGAGCCGCTGATAATCTGCGCCTGGGCATGTTCCGTGGCGTTGATGATGTCATCGCCCGCCACCGTGTTAATGGTGACGACTGGGGCAACGAGATCTACCGTCAGATTATGCGTTGCCGAGGCCGGATTTCCGGCTTTGTCGCTGACCGCCGCGCTCACCGTATAGGGGCTTGCGGTGAGGTTGGCTAAATCGCCAGTTGGTACGCTGACGCTCCAGCTACCGTCAGCCTGTACGTTCCCGCTGTAACTGACGCCGTTTAGCGTCACGGTCACCGTCTGCCCGGCTTCTGCCGTACTGGTGCCGCTGATGGTCAGCGCCGTTCCGGCTTCAGCGGCATTAAGAATATCGTCCGAGGCGATGGTGTTGATAGTAACGGATGGCGCGGTGGCATCAACGCTGTAAGCATGTGTTGCCTGGGCGATGTTGCCAGCTACGTTGCTGACGCTGGCTTGTACGTTTGCTGCGCCGTCCGGCAAGGTTGCGAGATCGGCGGCTGGGATCGTCAGCCCCCAGGTATTATCCGCGGCAACCGTGGTGGTGTAGCTTTTGCCGCCGAAAATAACGGTGATGGTCTGCCCCGCTTCCACGCCGGAGGTGGTGCCGGAGAGCTGCAAATCGCTGTCTTTCTCGGTGGCGTTAATTACATCGTCGCCGGAAAGGGTATTGATGGTGATAGCGACGGCAGCGAGATCGACCGTAACTGGATGGCTGATGCTGGTTGTGGTTCCAGCAGTATTAGTGCCAGAGACGGCAATATTAACCGTCCCCGCAGGCCAGTTTGCGACATCTCCCGCCGGAACGCCGACGCTCCAGCTGCCATCGGCGAGTACCGTTGCGCCGTAGGTGACGTTGTTGATTTCCACTGTCAGTGGCGTTCCCACCGCCAGTCCGGTACTGCTGCCGGTTACCACCAGCGCCTGACCGTGCTCGATAATATTGACCACATCATCGCCTGCTACGGTATCGACGCGCAGACCTGGCAGGTTGGCGTCTATCACGATGTCGTGTGTGGCGGTGCCGGTATTGCCTGTGGTGTTGGTGACCGAGGCGGTGATGGTCAGCTCACCGTTACCTAACGCCTGCAAATCAGCCGTCGGTACGCTGACGCTCCAGCTTAAATCTGGCTGCACGGTGGCTGTGTATTGATTACCGCCGAGCGTGATAGTGACCGTGTCCCCTGCTGCTGCCGTCCCCGTAACCTGACCGCTGATGGTCTGGTTAACGGCAATTTCAGCGGCGTTGATAATGTCATCACCAGCTACGGTGTTAATGATTACCCCAGGCAGGAGTGATTCGACATTCACCGTATGGGTGGTACTGCCGCTGTTGCCTGCGCTGTCGGTGGCGCTGGCGCTAATTTGATACACTGCCTCGCCCAAGGCACCGACTGCCGAAGCTGGCACGGTAACGCTCCAGTTGCCGGAACCGTCGGTGGTGGCGCTGTAAGCCAGGCCGTTCAACATCACGGTGACCGTGGAGCCCGTCGCCAGGCCGCTGGAGCCGCCGCTGATGATTAGATCCTGGGTTTTCTCTGCATTATTAATAATGTCATCACCGGAGACGGTGTTGATGGTCAGCGTCGGGCCGCTGAGATCAACGGTCACATCGTGAGTCGTGCTGTCGCTGTTGCCCGCGCGATCGCTCAGGCTGGCGGTAATGGTCTGGCTACCGGTCGCCAGCGCCGTGACATCCGCCGCCGGAATACCGACGCTCCAGTTACCGGAAGCGTCCAGCGTGGTGGTGTAGTTTTTGCCGTTGAGCGTGACGGTGACCACATCGCCGGGTTCCGCGCCCGTGCTAGTGCCGCTCACCACCAGCGCCTGCCCGTGTTCGATAGCGTTGATAATGTCATCGCCCGAAACGGTGTTAATGGTGAGATCCGGCGCGGTAACGTCCACCGCCAGCGCATGATCGGCGCTTGCCGGGTTGCCCGCTTTATCGCTCACCGTCGCGGTCACGGTATAACTGCTGGCGGTCAGTCCGCTTAAATCCGTTGCCGGAACATTCACGCTCCAGGTGCCATCGGCCTGGACGGTGGTCTGGTACGTGTTGTTATTGAGCGTGACGGTCAGCGTCTGCCCGGCCTGCGCCGTGGTGGTGCCGCTGATGGTGATCCCCGCGCCCGCTTCGCTCACATTAAGAATATCGTCGCTGGCGATGGTGTTGATGGTAATGATCGGCGCGGTGCCATCGACGCTGAAAGCATGAGTCGCCTGGGCGCTATTGCCGTTAATATTGCTGACGTTCGCCTGCACGTTGCCCGCGCCGTCTGGCAACGCAGCGAGATCGGCAGGCGGTACATTCACCGTCCAGCTACCGTTGGCTTCCACGGTGGTGGTGTAATTTTTACCGCCAAAGGTGACGGTCACCGTCTGTCCGGCTTCCACGCCGCTGGTGCTGCCGCTTACGACCAGCGTTTCGCCTTTCTCTACGGCGTTGATCACATCATCGCCGGAGAGAGTGTTAATGGTGATGGCGACTGCCGCCAGATCGACGGTAACCGAATGGGTAATGGTGGAGGTTGTTCCGGCGCTGTTAGTGCCGCTTACCGTAATATCCACCGTACCCGCAGGCCAGTTGCTGACGTCGGCCGCCGGAACGCCGAGATTCCATGTGCCATCGGCTAAAACCGTGGCAGCGTAAGTGACGTTGTTGATCACAACCGTTAACGCCGTTCCTGCCGTCAGTCCAGTGCTACTCCCGGTAATCACCAGCGCCTGACTGTGCTCAATGCTGTTAATAACATCATCACCCGCTACGGTATCGACACGCAGGCCAGGCAGATTGGCGTCGATAGTGATGTCTCGCGAGCCGCTGCCCGTGTTGCCAACGCCATTGGTGACCGAGGCGTTAACCGTCAGAGAACCGTTGCCCAGCGCCTGAATATCCGCCGCCGGAACGCTGACACTCCAGCTTAAATTAGCCTGCACCGTGGCGGTGTAGGTGTTGCCACCCAGCGTAACGGTGACCGTATTTCCCTGCGCCGCGCCCGTCACCTGACCACTGATGGTTTGCGCATTGCCCGCTTCGGCAGCGTTGATAATGTCATCGGTCGCCACCGCGTTAATGGTGACGGCAGGCAAGGCGCTGTTGACCAGCACGTTATGGCTGGCGGAATTGCTGTTGCCTGCCGTGTCGGTGACGTTTGCTGTTACCGTGTAGTTGGCCTCACCCAGCGCGCTAACCGCTGAGGCTGGCACCGTGGCGCTCCAGTTGCCGGAAGCATCTGTAGTGGCGGTGTAATTTTGCCCGTTCAGCGTCACCGTAATGGTGGTGCCTGCGGGCTGATTACTGGTACCGGTAATTTGCAGATCCGCGCCTTTTTCCGTGGCGTTAATGACGTCATCGCTGGCGATAGTGTTGATGCCAATGGTTGGCGAGGTGAGATTCACAGTGATCGTGCGGCTGGCGTCATCGCTATTACCTGCTACATCGGTAATAGTGGCGGTGATGGTTTGCGGGCCGCTGCCCAGCGCAGTGACATCTGCCGCCGGAACGCCGACGCTCCAGTTGCCGGAAGCGTCCAGCGTGGTGGTGTAGGTTTTACTGTTTAACGTGACGGTGATGACATCGCCCGCTTCGCCGCCAGTGCTGGAACCGGAGATCACCAGCGCCTGCCCGTGTTCGGCGGCGTTAATAATGTCATCGCCGGAGACGGTGTTGATGGTCAGCACTGGAACGCTGAGATCTACCGCCAGACCGTGAGTCGCGGTCGCCGGGTTACCTGCTTTATCGCTTACCGAGGCGCTGACCGTGTACTGGCTGGCGGTCAGATTGCTGAGATCCGCCGTCGGTACGCTGACGCTCCAGCTGCCGTCCGCCTGGACGGTGCCGCTGTAAGTCACGCCATTAAGCGTGACGGTTACCGTCTGCCCCGCTTCGGCGGTACTGCTGCCGCTGATGGTTAGCGGATTGCCCGCCTCGGCGGCGTTCAGAATATCGTCGGTGGCGATGGTGTTAATGGCAAGCGTCGGGGCTGTGGCATCGACGCTGTAAGCGTGAGTTGCCGAAGCCGTGTTGCCGTTAATAGTGCTGACGCTGGCCTGCACGGTGGCGTCGCCGTCGCGTAACGCGCTGAGATCGGCGGCGGGTACGGTGGTTGTCCAGCTACCATCGCCCGCTACGGTGGCGGTGTAGGTTTTACCGCCAAAGGTAACAGTGACCGTTTGCCCCGCTTCCACGCCGGAAGTGCTGCCGGAAAGGGTTAAATCTGCCCCTTTTTCGGCGGCGTTAATCACATCGTCGCCGGAAACGGCGTTAATGGAAATCGCCACCGCCGCCAGATCGACGGTGACCGGATGGGTGATAGTGACCGGGTTTCCGGCGCTACTGGCGCCTGAAACCGTGATATTCACCGTCCCCGCAGGCCAGTTGCCCACATCTGCCGCCGGAACACCAACGCTCCACGTGCCATCGGCTAATACCGTCGCAGCGTAAGTGACCGTGTTAATCACCACCGTCAGTGCCGCGCCCGCCGCCAGCCCGCTGCTGCTACCAGTAATCACCAGCGCCTGACCATGCTCGATGCTATTGACCACATCATCGCCCGCCACGGTATCAACGCGCAGACCTGGCAGGTTGGCATCGATAGTTATATCGCGCGAACCGCTGCCGGTATTGCCAACGCCGTTGGTCACCGAGGCGTTAACCGTGAGGTCGCCATTACCGATGGCCTGAATATCCGCTGCCGGAACGTCCACGCTCCAGCTTAAATTCCCCTGCACGGTAGCGGTGTAGGTTTTCCCGCCAAGCGTCACGGTAACCGTATCGCCCGCCGCCGCGCCCGTCACCTGACCGCTGATGGTCTGCGCCACGCCCAATTCGGCGGCGTTAATAATATCGTCAGTCGCTACCGGATTAATGGTGACACCCGGCAACGCGGTATTAACCTGCACGTTATGGCTGGCGGAATTGCTGTTGCCTGCGATGTCGGTGACGTTCGCCGTCACCGTGTAACTGGCTTCGCCCAGCGCACCGACGGCGGAGGCTGGCACCGTGGTGATCCAGTTGCCTGCGGCGTCCGTCGTGGCGGAGTAATTTTGCCCGTTAAGCGTCAGCGTAATTGTGGTGCCTGCGGGCTGATTGCTGGTGCCGGAAATTTGCAGGTCCGCGCCTTTTTCGGTGGCGTTAATCACGTCATCGGTGGCAATGGTGTTGATGTCAATGGTCGGCGCGGTAAGGTTAATGGTAACCGTGTGCGTCTCGTTGTCGCTGTTACCCGCCGCATCGGTAACGGTCGCCGTCACGGTTTGCGGGCCACTGCCCAGCGCGGTGACATCCGCCGCCGGAACGCCGACGCTCCAGTTGCCGGAGGCATCCAGGGTGGTGGTGTAAGTTTTATTGTTTAGCGTGACGCTGACGACATCTCCCGCCTCTCCGCCTGTGCTGGAACCGGAAATCACCAGCGCCTGCCCGTGCTCGGTGGCGTTAATAATATCGTCGCCCGCAATGGTGTTGATGGTGAGTACCGGAACGGTGAGATCCACCGCCAGGTTATGCGTGGTGCTCGCCGGGTTGCCCGCTTTGTCATTGACCGTCGCCGTCAGGGTGTGGCTGCCATCCGTCAATGCCTCAAGATCTGCCGCCGGAATATTAATACTCCAGCTGCCGTCGGCCTGTACCGTTGCCTGATACGTCTGCACGGTCGGGCTATTGAGCGTTATCGTAACGATCTGCCCTGCCTCGGCAGTGGTGGTGCCGCTCACCGTCACGCCCGCGTCAGCTTCGCTGGCGTTAACGATATTGTCGCTGGCAACGGTATTGATAATGATGGTCGGCGCGCTGCTGTCGACGCTGTAGTTATGCACCGCCGAGGCGCTATTGCCATTGATATTGCTGACGCTGGCCTGCGCGGAGGCGCTGCCATCGGTTAATGACGCCAGATCGGCGGCGGGAACGGTGGCGGTCCAGCTACCATCGCTCGCCACGGTAGCGGTGTAGTTTTTACCGCCAAAGGTCACGGTGACCGTTTGCCCGGCTTCTACATTCGTGGTGGTGCCGGAAAGCGTTAAATCAGCGCCTTTTTCTGCGGCGTTAATCACATCGTCCGTGGCGATAGTGTTGATGGTGATAGCCGCCGGAGTGAGATCCACCGTTACCGGATGCGTAATGCTTATCGGATTTCCGGCGCTACTTTCCCCGGAAACGGCAATATTAACCGTCCCCGCAGGCCAGGCGCTAACCTGCGCCGCCGTGACGCCCACGCTCCAGCTACCATCGGCCTGCACCGCAGTGGTGTAGTCCACATTATTAATCGTAACGGTAAGCGGCGTGCCTTCTGCCAGCCCCGAGCTGCTGCCGGTGACAACCAGCGCCTGCCCGTGTTCGATGATATTGACCACATCATCGCCCGCCACCGTATCGACCCGCAGACCGGGCAGATTAGCGTCGATGGTGATATCCCGCGTGCCGCTGCCGGTGTTGCCGTTTTGATTGGTGACCGAGGCGCTCACCGTCAAATCGCCATTACCCAGCGCCTGAATATCTGCCGCCGGAACGCTCACGCTCCAGCTTAATCCCGGCTGGACGGTGGTGGTGTAAGTATTGCCGCCCAGCGTAATCGTTACCGTGTCGCCAACGGCGGCTCCGGTAACCTGCCCGCTGATGGTTTGCGCTACGCCCGCTTCGGCGGCGTTAATAATATCGTCGGTTGCCACCGGGTTAATGGTCACACCGGGCAGCGCGCTGTCGACCAGCACGTTATGGCTGGCGGTGGTGCTGTTGCCGATACCGCTGGTCACCGCCGCCGTTACCGTGTAGTTGGCCTGGCCCAGTGCGGTTACCGCCGATGCCGGAACCGTTACGCTCCAGTTGCCGGAGGCGTCGGTCGTGGTGGTGTAATTTTGCCCGTTCAGCGTCACGGTGATGGCGGTATTGGCTGGCTGATCGCTGGTACCGGTAATCTGGACATCGGCCCCTTTTTCGCTGGCGTTTATCACATCATCGCCAGCAATGGTGTTAATACCAATTACTGGCGCGGCGGTATCGACCGTGACGGTCAGTGACTGGCTGCCCGTGTTTCCGGCGCGGTCAGTCACTGAAACGTTGACAGGATAACTGCCGTCCGCCAGCCCACTGACCACCGAGGCCGGAACGCCCAGACTCCAGTTGCCGGAAGCATCCACCACCGTGGTGTAATTCACATTATTCAGCGTCACGGTGACAATATCGCCCGCCTGCGCGCCAGCGACCGTGCCGCTGATGATTTGCGCCTGGGTGTGTTCCGGCGTGTTGATGACGTTATCGCTCGCCACCGGATTAATGGTCACCACGGGCGGCGTGGCATCCACCAGCGCCACACGTGAGACGCTGGTCGGGTTACCTGCGACATCGTTCACGCTGGCGGTGACCGTGGCGTTGCCGTCAGCCAGTGCGCCAACGTTGGCGGCAGGTACGGTCACACTCCAGGTGCCGTCTGCCTGCACGACGCCCTGATACGTCTGCCCATTCAGCGTGACGGTCACCGTCTGCCCCGGCTGGGCGTCAGTGGTGCCAGTGATTTGCAGATCCTGACCACTTTCGGCGGCGTTGATGACGTTATCGGCGGTCAGCGAATCGATACTTAAGGCTGGCGCCTGACTGTCGACGGTAATGGTGCGGGAGGTGTCGCCAGTGTTACCGCTGATGTTGGTGACGGTCGCGGTGATTTCCGCTGCGCCATCGGGCAGACTGCTTACCGCGCTGGCGGGAACGGTCAGGCTCCAGGAACCGTCATTCTGAACAGTGGTCGTCAGGGTTTGCCCGGCAAATTTCACGACTACCGTTTGCCCGGCCTCTACTCCTTGAGTGGTACCGGTCAGCGTCAGCGGCGCACCTTTTTCTGCGGCATTGATAATGTCATCGCCGGAGACGGTATTGATAACAATCGCCACGCTACCCGCATCAACCAGCACATTATGGTTGATAGAAACCGGGTTACCTGCCGGATCTTCCGCACTGGCGGTAACAATAACCGTGCCCGCAGTGAGCGCCTGCAAGTCCGCAGCTGGAACACCCACCTGCCAGTTGCCGTTGCTGTCGGTCACGCCCTGATAGCTTTCGTTGCCGAGTGTTACCGTCACGGTAGTGCCCGCAGGTAAATGGCTACTGCTGCCAGAAATGACCAAATCCTGCTGCTGTTCGAGAGCGTTAATAACGTCATCGCCGGAGACAGTATTGATACGCAGTCCCGGCAGCGTGGCGCTGATGGTGATATCACGCTCACCATTACCAGTGTTGCCATGCCCGTTCGTCACAGAGGCATTTATCGTTAACGCCCCATCGCCCAGCGCCTGTAAATCCGCCGTCGGTACGTTCACGCTCCAGGTAAGGTTGCTGCCCACCGTCGCCGTGTAGGTATGACCGCCCAATTCAATAGTGACGGTATCACCCTGCACCGCACCCACGACGCGCCCACTGAGGGTTTGATCTGCCGCTGCTTCGGCGTTGTTAACAATGTTGTCGCCCGCAAAGGTGTTGATGATCACCTGCGGCAGCACCGTATCGACCAGCAAATTGCTCTGCGCGGTGCCGGTGTTGCCGGTCACATCGGTGGCGCTGGCGGTAACGGTGTAATTGGTGTTTGCCAGATTCAGGACATCGCTCACCGGAACATTCAGCGACCAGACGCCGCCGCTGACCTGAGCGCTATACGTGACATTATTCAGCGTCACGTTAACCGTGCCGCCGTCAGGTAAATTGCTGGTGCCACTTAACGTGAGCGGCTGCTGAGATTCCAGCGCATTCAGTACGTTATCACCGCTGATAGCATCTATCGACACCTGCGGCGCGACGCCTGCCAGCGTGATGTTATGGGTCGCTGTACCGGTATTTCCAGCGGAATCAGTAACCGTGACGATGATGTCGTTAGGGCCACGCGCCAGAGTACGGGTCACCGCCGGATCAAGCGCTACGTTCCAGCTGCCGTCTGCCTGTACCACGCCTGTCAGAACTGTGGCACCTAACTTCACGGTGACGATATCCCCCGGAGAAGCCCCACTGACCTGACCGGAAATAATCTGCGCCACAATCTGTTCAGCGGTGTTAAGAATATCGTCGCCCGCAACGGTGTTAACGCTGACCACTGGCGCACTGGTGTCTACCGCGAAATTCGCACTGTTGCTGGTGGTATTTCCTGCCCGGTCGCTGACGCTGGCATTTACGGCGTAGTTGCCATCGGCCAGCGCCTGCACTTCTGCGGCAGGCAGCGTCACTTGCCAGGTTCCGTCGCTACCGACGGTTGCTGTGTGGGTGACGCCGTTCAGGTTCAGGGTTACGGTTTGCCCCGCTTCCGCATTCGATGTACCGCTTAACACCAGCGCGGCGTTATGTTCCGCGGCACTGACAATGTTGTCCTGGGCGATGGTGTTGATAGCAAGTGTCGGCGGTTGGGTATCGACCGTTAACAGTTGCGCGCCAGTGACCGTATTGCCCGTGGCATCTTTCCCACTGACCAGCACCGCCTGATTCCCTTCGCCTAACGCTTGCGCATCGGCGGTCGGCACTTGTACGCTCCAGGCACCGTTAGCCCCAACGGTGGTGGTGTAGGTTTTGCCGTTTAGCGTGACGGTGAGTTCTGTTCCCTGTGCCAGATGGCTACTGGTGCCAGAAAGCGTAAATCCAGCGGCCTGTTCGCTGGCGTTAATAATGTTATCGCCTGCGGTGGTGGCGAGCTGTATGGCGGCCTGACTATTGTCGATGGTTAACGTTATCGACCCGGCGTTGGTAATGGTGCTACCGACGATTTGCACCACTGACCAGGTATGTTCACCCGCGCTTTGCGTGGGCAAATCGACGCTCCAGCGTCCATCGCTACCGACCTGAGTACTGGCGATGGTGTCACCATTGCTGTCTTTAATCTGGATGGTCGCCCCCGCCTGCCCGCTGCCGCTAAAGGTTGGCGTAGTGTCATCGGTGGTATCGTTGGCGGAAAGAATACCGCGTTGATCGCCCTGATTATCGGTTACCAAAAACGATGGCGTGGCGTTGCCGGGTTCGGCTGGCGGTGGGTTGTTAACCACTTCAGTTTTTGAGCCATCATCGCCACCGCTTGCCAGTAAAGCGCCAAGCGCGCCGCCACCTACCGCCGCCCCCGCCAGCCATCCCCACGGGAAAGCCGTCGTCTGACCGACAATATCAAGGTACGGCGCAATGCTTTCAATTGCGGTGGTCTGAGCGGTCAGCTCCACAGGCGCTAATCCACCTGCCGCGGTATCGGCAAAGGTGACATGAGTCAGCTGTTGACCATCGGCAAACACCAGTTCGGATTGTTCGCTGGTATTTGCCGCTTGCAGGAAATAACCGTTGCAGCGGATCACCGTGCCGTCCTGCATATAGATCAACAAGTCATTTCCGTCACGAACATAACGCGCAACGGCAGATGCCTGAGCATGAACCTGCACCACAGAGGGCTCATAAATGACAACCGTAACGTCGCCAGGATTGATCAGCGTTTGTTTGACGGATGTTTTTCGCGAAATAACATCAATAATCAGGCTCATAATGGCATTCCTGATAAATGGCGCACATCCTTAGCGAGTCCATTTATCTAAATAAGACAAAGGTAATCACTCAACAACGATGCATACCTGATATTAATAATGGCAGGATTATTTCAATTCGGGTAAGTCGTTGTATAAGCCCTGTTTAATTCCCGCTAATGGAATAAGGTTATTAACCGCAGCGGCATAATTCACTGCGGCGACCCAGCCATCATAATTGGCATTTATTTCAGCCGATTGCGCCTGAAAGACATCTTGCTCGACGGTTAATAGATCATTCAGGCTGCGTTTACCCAATTTATATTCATTTTGGTACACATCTCTCGTTTTGTGCGCACTTTCAGATTGCGCTAACCCAGCCTCTTCACGACCCCGTGCGCCAGTCCAGTTGGCATACGCCACCGACGCTCGTTGAAGCACGTCTAGTTTTGCCTGCTCAACCTGCGAAGCAGAGATTTTTTGTTGCCCTTCGGCCTGTTGCACCTGGGCTGAAACCGCGCCGCCCTGATACAGCGGCGCGTTGACGTTCAGTTGTAACTGATCATCCCAATACGAGCGGTCGCTGGTCTGGTAGCGCGTTTTGCCGCCCTGAATACTGAGCGTAGGCCAGTATTGCGATTTGGTTTTCTCCACGCCGTACTGGGCAGACTGGCGTAAGTTTTCTGCCGCCAGTACCAGCGGGATGGACTGATAGTCGATATTTTTTAGCGACACTGGCTGTTCGGCTAATGCGGCTGGCGGCGAAGCTATCGCCTCCGGCTGTACGCCTGTGAGCACCGCCAGCTGTGCTTTGGCGCTTGTCATCTGTGCCTGATATTGTTCCAGCGTCGAGCGCATTCCCGCTATACGCGTTTGCGCCTGTAACTCATCGGATGATGAATTAAGCCCAGCGTTGGCGCGTAGTGCGGCCATGTTGTAGACGTTTTCCAGAGAGTGAATGTTACGTTGCGCTGCGTCGCACAAAGCCTGATAACGACTGACTTCCATATAGGTCGTCGCCGTCTTTTCGGCTACGTCGGTTAAGGTTGCCATCAATTTAAAGCGGTAGCTGTCACGAGCGGCAGTTTGCAGTTTGATATCGTTACTGGTTTTACCAAAGTCATACACCAGCTGCGTCAGGGTTATGCCATAAGAAACGTTGTTATCCAGCCTGCCGCTGGAGTCCGTTTGCCGGGAAGGCCCCGCATTACCCGTTAAACCGATGTGCGGATACCAGGCGCTTTTGGCTTCATCGATTTGCGCTTCACCAATACCTATCTGCGCCGCCTGTTGGGTGACGTCGGGGTTTCGCGCAAAGGCACGCAATATGCTTTCCTGTAACGATAAACTGGCAACCGGCGTAACCGCAGGAGCATTGGCCCATTGCGGTAATGGCGCAGCAAGCGCGTCTCCACCCATCACAATAAAACTGATTAAAAATATCAGACCTTTATTTTTACGGTTTTTTAATTGTAATCGCGCCATAGATAAGTCACTTCCTTCCAGGTCATTATTTTAACTGATCTTTATAACCAGCATCATTTTATTTAAGAAGGGTAATAACTTGTGCATCTCTTTTGTTTTTACTTCCCCCATTAAAAGAAATGCAGTGAAAAAGCTTATACGTTATTTATTAAGAATACACTACGACTTTTAGTTTACCATCATCCTCGTTAAGAATAATCCACGATAAGAAGTGATAGAAATCACAGTTTTATCGTCTATATATCTTTTTGGTGTGAATTATTTATTAAAAGCATAAGCAAGGGATTAAATTAAGGATAAAAAATAAAAGCGCAGTGCAGAAAGCACTGCGCACAAGAAGGTTTATACCGTTTTATTCCGTTTCATTACCATTGCCACAATAAGGCTTAGTAATAGTGCGCCTATAATCCACATCAGCGCACTGCTGCCCTGGGACCACAGGCTGTAAATAAAACCGATGATCACCAACAACATAACCAGCGTGCCAACGATGAGGATTGGCAACGAGGCGTGGATATCATGACGCAGGCGGATAGCGACCATAAACACCGCCAGGTAACAGACCAAAAAAGTGGCACTGGCGACGCTGGCGAGCGAGCCTAAATTCAACGCCGCCGTCATCAGCATGATCAACACCACCACGATGATGTTGCCCCATGTGCTCTGCCGCCACAGGGATTTATTCATTAGCTTCGGCAGTTCATGCTCGCTGCCCATGTTGTCCATGATATTAAATACCGCGAACAGGTTAGCGTTAATGGCTGAAGCCGTCGCCAGTAAAGCGCCGATCACCACAATCACATACCCCACATGCCCGAGCAGCGGAGAAGCGGCCTGCGCTACCGCGGTATCGGCATATTTTTCTAACTCTAATGCCGAAACATCGCTAAGCAGTACCAGCGCTAGTGCGATGTAAAGCAGCGTAGTAACGCCAATCGCCACCAGAAACGCCCGTGGCATAATGACCGCCGGATCTTTCACTTTATCCGCTGCGTTCGCCATCATGCCAAAGCCCGCGTAGGCAAGGAAGGTAATCCCGATACAAGAGAAGAACGCGCCGGAAGTGGGGGGCGCGGAGACAGAAATGTGCGCAGGTTGTAGCGACCAGACACCCGCAATGATCAACAACAACAGGATCATCATTTTGATGCCAACAAGGATAACTTCCAGTCGACCTACCGCGTGGTTGCTTAAAGAGTTGAAGAGAGTCATCAGCGCAATGATAGCCAGCGCGTACAGCAAAATAAGATGCTCATCCTGGCTGCCTTCATGCAGAAACTGCACGGCATAAGCACCAAATGCGCGGGCAACCATAGCAATACTCACCGCCAGCGTCATCAGGTAAAGCAAGGATAATGCCAGTGAAAAGACGCCGTTCCCTAATCCCCGGCGAAAGAAGTCAATAATCCCGCCATTACTGGGATAACTCGCCCCAAGTCGCGCATAGGCATAACCGGAAAACATCGCCACTATGCCGCCAAAGGCAAAGGCGACCCAGGTTGAGGCTTCCATTAACAACGCCGCCTGCCCCAGCAGGGCAAAGATCCCTGCCCCCACCATTGCCCCGATGCCAATGGAAACGACGTTCCATAGCCCGAGGGGTTTGTTACCGTTATCACCTTCCGCGTTCATCATGATCAGCCCTTAAACACGTTATAGCCGAGTTGGTTAGCAACAGATGCCACCATTTTCTGACCCCGAACACTATTACCGTCTTCATCCAGCGGCGGGGAGAACGCGGCAATCCCCATCACGCCAGGTACTACCGCCAGAATGCCGCCGCCAACGCCGCTTTTTCCTGGCAAACCAACGCGATACGCCCAGTCACCGGAGCGACCATACAGCCCTTCCATCATCATTTCGGCCAGAATGTATGGCACGTTGTCGGCCTGCAGAATACGTTTTTGACTTAGCGGATTAACCCCGCCCGCCGCCAGCGTCGCGCCAAGCGTCGCCAGTTCCACGGTATTGATGAGCGTGGAACATTGGCGAGTGTAGACATCACAGGCTTCCATCGCATCGCAATAGAGATATCCGGCGGAGTACAGCAGCCAGGCAATAGCGCGGTTATGGAAGTTGGTTGTTTGTTCCGACTGGTTGACTTCGTCAGAGAGCGCGACTTGTTCTCCTGCAAGCTGTTGTTGAATATGTAAAATTCGCTGCCAGCGTTGTTCTGCATTCTCGGCTTTAATCAGACTGACGGCGGCGATAGCCCCCGCATTAACCAGCGGTGATAACGGTTTGCCACCATGAAGCTCTAAGGCAATGACCGAGTTAAAGGGAAGTCCGGTGGGATCTGCGCCAATTTTATCCTGTACAGCCTGCGGGCCGACATCTTCTAACGCGAGGGCTAGCGTACAGACTTTGGAGATGGATTCCAGCGCAAAGCGGTAATCACTGTCACCGGCACTATAGATATTGCCATCGCAGGTTACGATAGCGACGCTCGCCAGTTGACTGGGTACATTCGCCAGAAAGGGGATGTAGTCGGCGTTTTGTCCGCCGCTAAGTGAGTGAAATTGGGTGTACGCCTGATCCACTGCTTGTTGTAGTTTGTTTGCATCTAACATCTTTTGTTAACTCCTTTTTATAGATGCGGGAGGTATTTCCTCACCCCGATGCCAGTTTTCAGGCATCCTGATTTAACTTAGCACCCGTACTTTAGATAAAGGAAAACAAAGAGATAAATGTCTAATTCTGATGCTAATTGCGCCAATTGTTTAATCTCTGCCGACTTTTCATTTCGCTGATAAATAATTTCTTGACCTTCCCCTTGCTGGAAGGTTTACCCTTTATCACAGTCAGTCAACACTGTCTTAAAGGAGTACGTTATGTCACAAACTATCGACCTGATCCTGGACGGCCTGTCCTGCGGTCACTGCGTTAAACGCGTGAAAGAAAGTCTCGAACAGCGCCCGGACGTTGAGCAGGCGGATGTGTCTGTCACTGAAGCACACGTTACCGGCACTGCCAGTGCAGAACAGCTGATCGAAACCATCAAACAAGCGGGTTATGACGCATCTGTAAGCCACCCAAAGGCTAAACCGCTGGCGGAGTCATCAATCCCGTCGGAAGCACTGACAGCGGTTTCTGATGAGCTTCCGGCAGCGACCGCCGATGACGATGACAGCCAGCAGTTGCTGCTGAGCGGCATGAGCTGCGCCAGCTGTGTCACCCGCGTACAAAATGCGCTGCAAAGCGTACCGGGCGTCACCCAGGCACGGGTAAACCTGGCGGAGCGTACTGCGCTGGTGATGGGCAGTGCCTCCCCACAAGATTTAGTCCAGGCGGTGGAGAAAGCAGGTTACGGCGCAGAGGCAATTGAAGATGACGCTAAACGTCGTGAGCGCCAGCAAGAAACCGCCATCGCTACAATGAAGCGCTTCCGCTGGCAGGCGATTGTCGCCCTGGCGGTGGGTATCCCGGTGATGGTCTGGGGGATGATCGGCGATAACATGATGGTCACCGCTGACAACCGCAGCCTGTGGTTAGTTATCGGTCTGATAACCCTGGCGGTGATGATTTTTGCCGGTGGGCATTTTTACCGCAGCGCATGGAAAAGCCTGCGCAACGGTGCGGCGACGATGGATACGCTGGTGGCGCTGGGTACGGGCGTGGCGTGGCTCTATTCAATGAGCGTCAACCTGTGGCCGCAGTGGTTCCCGATGGAAGCGCGACATCTTTATTACGAAGCCAGCGCGATGATTATCGGTCTGATCAATCTCGGTCATATGCTGGAAGCGCGCGCACGTCAGCGTTCTTCAAAGGCGCTGGAGAAGTTACTCGATTTAACGCCGCCAACGGCGCGCCTGGTTACTGACGAAGGTGAAAAAAGCGTGCCGCTGGCGGAAGTTCAGCCAGGCATGCTACTGCGCCTGACGACGGGCGACCGCGTGCCGGTAGATGGTGAAATTACCCAGGGCGAAGCGTGGCTGGATGAAGCGATGCTGACGGGCGAACCTATCCCGCAGCAAAAGGGCGAAGGCGATAGCGTCCATGCCGGGACAGTGGTTCAGGACGGTAGCGTGCTGTTTCGCGCCAGTGCGGTTGGCAGCCATACCACGCTGTCACGGATTATTCGTATGGTGCGCCAGGCCCAGAGCAGCAAGCCAGAAATCGGCCAGCTGGCGGATAAAATCTCTGCCGTATTTGTGCCTGTAGTGGTGGTTATTGCGCTGATCAGTGCGGCAATCTGGTATTTCTTTGGTCCGGCACCGCAGATTGTCTATACCCTGGTGATCGCCACCACGGTGCTGATTATCGCCTGTCCGTGTGCGCTGGGGCTGGCGACGCCGATGTCGATTATTTCCGGCGTCGGGCGGGCGGCTGAGTTTGGTGTGCTGGTGCGGGACGCCGACGCACTGCAACGCGCCAGTACGCTTGATACCGTCGTGTTCGATAAAACCGGGACGCTGACCGAAGGGAAGCCGCAGGTTGTCGCGGTAAAAACATTTGCTGATGTTGATGAAGCGCAGGCATTGCGTCTGGCGGCGGCGCTGGAGCAAGGTTCCAGCCATCCGCTGGCACGAGCGATCCTCGATAAAGCAGGCGATATGCAGCTACCGCAGGTCAACGGTTTCCGCACATTGCGCGGGCTGGGCGTGAGCGGTGAAGCAGAAGGTCATGCGTTATTGCTGGGTAATCAGGCGTTGCTAAATGACCAGCAAGTCGATACTAAAGCGATTGAAGCAGATATTTCAGCTCAGGCATCGCAAGGCGCAACGCCTGTGCTGCTGGCGGTTGACGGGAAAGCGGTGGCCTTACTGGCAGTACGCGATCCGTTGCGTAATGATAGCGTGGCGGCGCTGCAACGTCTGCATAAAGCGGGATATCGTCTGGTGATGTTGACCGGGGATAACCCAACCACCGCCAAAGCAATCGCCAAAGAAGCTGGAATTGATGAAGTGATTGCCGGGGTGCTGCCGGACGGCAAAGCCGAAGCGATCAAACGTCTGCAAAGTGAAGGACGTCAGGTGGCAATGGTGGGCGACGGCATTAACGACGCGCCAGCGCTGGCCCAGGCGGATGTCGGTATTGCGATGGGGGGCGGCAGTGATGTTGCCATTGAAACCGCGGCGATTACCCTGATGCGCCATAGCCTGATGGGTGTTGCGGATGCGCTCGCGATTTCCCGTGCAACGCTGCGCAACATGAAGCAGAACCTGCTCGGCGCATTTATCTACAACAGTATCGGTATTCCGGTCGCCGCCGGTATTTTGTGGCCATTCACTGGAACACTGCTTAACCCGGTAGTTGCCGGAGCGGCAATGGCGCTCTCGTCGATTACCGTAGTGAGTAACGCCAACCGATTGCTGCGGTTTAAACCGAAGGAATGATTGGTATTTACTTAATGCGTTTGTGAGATCCAGTTCTTGTTGCGCTCCTTTTATGAGTAATGCCATATAAAGTGACTGGCGCAGGGAGCGCGCAGGGGGCGGCCAATCGCCGCCGCCCCCTGCACCCCCGGGCTCTGGCGAACAAAATCGCCGCTGCGCGGTACCCTCAGCTTATCCCTTGCGGCTACCGGGTCGGGCGCGAGGTAACATCCCTGTAAAACGCGCCCTCAGCCCACATCCATGTGGGCTGCCCCGGCCTTCAGGGAACGCCTCGGCGATTTTGACGCCACCAACACCCGTGCAGTCTTTCGTTTCAAAGCAAAAACAATTTTTCGATCATATTTAAGCTACCACTGAACAAGCCTCATAACTCTATTTGCGCCATCCCTCCCCGCGCGCTAGCATGATATTTCACAAAGGGAGGTCGTATGGATCTGTTGTACCGGGTAAAAACGCTTTGGGCCGCGCTGCGCGGTAATCATTACACCTGGCCTGCCATCGATATAACCCTCCCCGGCAATCGCCATTTTCATCTGATTGGCAGTATTCATATGGGGAGTCACGATATGGCTCCCCTGCCCCCCCGTTTGCTCAAAAAGCTCAAAAACGCCGATGCGCTGATCGTCGAGGCGGATGTTTCCACCAGCGATACCCCATTCGCCAATTTGCCCGCCTGCGAGGCGCTGGAAGAGCGTATCAGCGAGGAGCAATTGCAAAACCTGCAACATATCAGCCAGGAGATGGGCATTTCCCCTTCGCTGTTTTCTACCCAACCGTTGTGGCAAATCGCGATGGTTCTCCAGGCGACGCAGGCGCAAAAGCTGGGGCTGCGGGCAGAATACGGTATCGATTACCAGCTATTGCAGGCGGCGAAGCAACAACATAAACCCGTGATTGAACTGGAAGGGGCAGAAAACCAGATTGCCATGTTGCTCCAGCTCCCTGACAAAGGACTGGCGCTGCTGGACGATACGCTGACCCACTGGCATACCAACGCACGGTTGCTGCAACAAATGATGAGCTGGTGGCTGAATGCACCGCCACAAAATAATGAAATAACGCTGCCGAATACGTTCAGCCAGTCGCTGTACGATGTACTGATGCACCAGAGAAATCTCGCCTGGCGGGATAAACTGCATGCCATGCCGCCAGGGCGCTATGTGGTCGCGGTCGGTGCTTTACATCTGTATGGAGAAGGAAATTTGCCGCAAATGTTGCGCTAAAAAAATGGCCAATATCGCTATTGGCCCGTCAAAGAGGAATTTCATATTTTTATTATTATGCCGTCGCTTTAAACGACGGTGTAAGTCGATTGTCGCTCAATCTCACCATCCTGCCAATACTCTTAGGCAAGATGGCACTTTTTTTTGGACCACCATCAGGCGTATGCTTGCTTCGTTTTTTTGTTTAAGGCAGGAAAATTACGATGACACCGGCAGTTAAATTACTCGAAAAAAACAAAATTTCTTTTCAGGTTCATACCTACGAACACGATCCGGCAGAAACCAATTTTGGCGATGAAGTCGTCAAAAAATTAGGTTTGAATCCGGATCAGGTCTACAAAACGCTGCTGGTCGCAGTGAATGGCGATATGAAACACCTTGCCGTGGCCGTCACGCCAGTCGCAGGTCAATTAGATCTCAAAAAAGTAGCAAAGGCGCTGGGTGCCAAGAAAGTAGAGATGGCCGATCCGATGGTCGCGCAGCGTTCAACGGGATATCTGGTTGGGGGAATTAGCCCATTAGGGCAGAAAAAACGTCTGCCGACGATTATCGACGCCCCCGCACAAGAATTTGCCACTATTTATGTTTCCGGCGGTAAACGCGGGCTGGATATCGAACTGGCGGCAGGCGACTTGGCGAAGATCCTCGATGCTAAATTTGCTGATATCGCCCGTCGCGATTAAGCATTGTGCCGGATGTGAGCATCCGGCACTTTCAGATTACTGCCAGCTCACCTCACCTTTCGGTTCATAGACACTCACATCCAGCGGCGAGTTTTTCTGGATATACGCTTTCAGCACTTCGGCATCAATAAAGCCGGTATTCACATAGCCCGGTTTGTTATCAAGGTGCGGGTAACCATCACCGCCAGTAGCATTAAAGTTTAATGTTGCCATGCGGTAGGTTTTTGCCGGATCGACCGGTTCGCCTTTGATTTTCAGGTCGTTGAGTTTGCCGTCTTTCGCCACAAAGCTGACGTTGGCAAATTGCGGGTAGGCACCGGAATCCGGCTTCATCTGCGCGACGGCAGTCAGATAATCAATCGCCTCTTTACCGGTCATGTCGGCATACACCACCACATTGCCGAACGGCTGCACTTTCAGCACGTTTTTATAGCTGATATTGCCTGCCTCGATAGAATCACGAATCCCGCCTCCGCTCATCACCGCAAAGTCAGCACCAGTACGATCCATTTGGGCTGACAGAATCAACCGCCCCATATTGGTCTGTACAAAACGCACTTTGTCACGATCGCCTTCCAGACGACCGTTGGTTTCGCCTATTTTCACTTCCAGCTGCGCTTTGCCTTTGTTCTGGAACGGCGATAACAGCGAGATCATTTGCTGGTTTTCAGCTATTTCAGGGGTGTACAGCACACGCTCGCTTTTCCCGTCTTCCCAGGTGACTTTTTTCTTCAGGTTCACCGGAATCAGCTGGTAGTTGACCATTTTCATTTCGCCGTTGCGAAACTCAAAGTCGGCCCGACCAACGTACTTGCCCCACTCATGTGCTTGTACAATCCAGATGCCGTTTTGTTGATCCGGTTTGCATGGCGTACCAGGAACGTAATCTACCTGCTTTTTATTTTCCGCAGCCATACAGACTGGATCTTGCGAATGTCCGCCGACAATCATCGCCAGCGATCCGGCAGGCAAACTGCGCGCCATCTCTACATCACCCGGCGCGTTAGAACCGTGCTCACCGTTGTCGTAATGCCCCATATGGGTCGCCGCGATAATAATGTCCGGCTTTTCTGTCTGTTGCAGCTCCTGGATCACCAGTTTGGCTTCGTCGGCAGGTTTACGGAATTCAATGTCGGTGAAGTTTTCTGGGTTACCTAACTTCGCTGTTTCATCAGTTGTTAAACCGATAACGGCGATTTTCAGATCCTGGCGCTTAAACAGCGCCCAGGGTTTAAACAGGCGCTCGCCGGTACTTTTTTGATAGATATTGGCAGAGAGCAACGGGAACTTTGCCCACTTTTCCTGCTGGCGTAATACGGTGAGCGGGTTATCAAATTCATGATTGCCAATCGCCATTGCATCATAGCCCACCAGATTCATGCCGCGAAAATCTGGCTCTGCGTCCTGTAAGTCAGACTCCGGCACACCGGTATTAATGTCGCCACCAGAAAGTAGCAGCACGCTCCCGCCTTCAGCGGCGACCTCTTTACGAATACCGTCCACCAGCGTTTTTTGTGCCGCCAGACCGTATTCGCCATATTCATTGCGCCAGAAATGACCGTGATGGTCGTTGGTATGCAGAACCGTAATTTTATAGGTTTTATCCTGCTCATAGGCCAACGCAGTTTCACTCGCCAGTGACAATGTGGTTAACAGTGCTAATGCCACACCTCGCTGCAATAATTTCATACTTCTCTCCCTGACCAGATAATAACGTGTTGAAAATTAGTATGACGCGACATCATAGACAAGTCTGCGTTCGGTTACGATAAATCTACATCCAGATTGGAAATTCTGTTTTCCACATTGAGACTTCCTTCAATCAGCGCATGCAGGTATGTTAGTCGGGTAATAATCACAAATAAGATCATTCTTTACATCGCAACCCTAAAAAAGTGACTTTCCTATGGCAATGAGTGAACAAACCCAGCCTGTGGCGGGCGCGGCTGCATCGACCACTAAGGCTCGCACATCGTTTGGCATTTTAGGCGCTATCAGCCTTTCGCATCTGCTGAACGACATGATCCAATCGCTGATTCTGGCGATTTATCCGCTCTTACAGTCAGAGTTTTCCCTGACGTTTATGCAGATTGGGCTGATAACCCTCACCTTCCAACTCGCCTCTTCGCTGCTGCAACCGGTCGTCGGCTACTGGACAGATAAATACCCAATGCCGTGGTCATTGCCAATTGGCATGTGCTTTACCTTAAGCGGCCTGGTATTGCTGGCGCTGGCGGGCAGTTTTGGCTCGGTGTTGCTGGCGGCGGCGCTGGTCGGTACCGGTTCGTCGGTCTTTCATCCGGAATCTTCCCGCGTGGCACGTATGGCGTCAGGCGGACGTCATGGTCTGGCGCAATCCATCTTCCAGGTCGGCGGTAACTTTGGCAGTTCGTTGGGACCTTTGCTGGCGGCGGTGCTCATCGCCCCCTATGGCAAAGGCAACGTTGCATGGTTTGTACTGGCGGCACTGCTGGCAATCGTGGTGTTGGCGCAAATCAGCCGCTGGTACTCTGCGCAGCACCGAATGAGTAAAGGCAAGCCGAAAGCGCCAATAATCAATCCGCTGCCACGAAATAAGGTCGTGCTGGCTGTTTGCGTACTGTTAGTGCTGATTTTCTCGAAATATTTCTATATGGCGAGCATCAGCAGCTATTACACCTTTTATCTGATGGAAAAATTCGGATTATCCATCCAGAATGCCCAACTTCATCTGTTTGCCTTCCTGTTTGCCGTTGCGGCGGGGACGGTGATTGGCGGGCCTGTTGGCGATAAGATTGGTCGAAAATATGTAATTTGGGGCTCTATCCTCGGCGTTGCGCCTTTTACGCTTATTTTACCGTACGCAAGCCTGCACTGGACGGGGGTTTTGACGGTGATTATTGGATTTATCCTCGCCTCTGCGTTTTCTGCCATTCTGGTTTATGCGCAAGAGCTGTTGCCGGGGCGTATCGGCATGGTTTCCGGGCTCTTTTTCGGTTTTGCTTTTGGCATGGGTGGCCTTGGAGCCGCAGTTCTGGGGCTTATCGCCGACCATACCAGTATCGAGTTAGTTTATAAAATCTGTGCTTTCCTGCCGCTTCTTGGCATGTTGACCATATTCTTACCTGATAATCGGCATAAATCCTGAATTCCCGGCAGCCAAAGGTAAACTTTGGCTGCTTCATTTTGCAGTAACCATAAGCCTTTCCTCTTCATACACCTCATCACTTTTCCGATCCGTGCCTTTTTTGCGGCTAATTCCATTTTTCTGCAAAATTCAATAATTATTCATAAACATCATCTATGAAATTGTCATAAACTATTACCTGTAATTTTGGTTTTCCCGGCCAAAATATGGACAACCACCACCAGGAAAAGGAGACGGAATGCATCACGCCACCCCGCTTATCACCACAATTGTTGGCGGCCTTGTGCTTGCCTTTATCCTCGGCATGCTGGCCAATAAACTGCGTATTTCTCCTCTGGTGGGATATCTGTTAGCGGGTGTGCTGGCAGGCCCCTTTACCCCAGGTTTTGTTGCCGATACAAAACTTGCGCCTGAACTGGCGGAGCTGGGCGTTATTCTGTTGATGTTCGGCGTCGGCCTGCATTTTTCACTCAAGGATTTGATGGCGGTAAAGTCTATCGCCATTCCCGGCGCAATTGCCCAGATAGCCGTGGCGACGTTGCTGGGTATGGCTCTTTCTGCCGTGATCGGCTGGTCGTTGATGACCGGCATCGTGTTCGGCCTGTGTCTTTCCACCGCCAGTACCGTGGTGCTGCTGCGCGCACTTGAAGAACGGCAGTTGATAGACAGCCAGCGAGGGCAAATCGCCATTGGCTGGCTGATTGTGGAAGACCTGGTGATGGTCCTGACGCTGGTGTTGCTGCCAGCGGTAGCCGGAATGCTGGAACAGGGCGATGTGGGCTTTGCGACGCTGGCGCTGGATATGAGTATCACCATCGGCAAAGTCGTCGCGTTTATTGCCATTATGATGTTGGTAGGTCGCCGTCTGGTGCCGTGGATTATGGCACGTAGCGCGGCAACGGGTTCGCGCGAGCTGTTTACCTTGTCGGTGCTGGCGCTGGCGTTAGGGATTGCTTTTGGCGCGGTGGAGCTGTTTGACGTCTCCTTTGCACTCGGCGCGTTCTTTGCCGGGATGGTGCTGAATGAGTCCGAACTTAGCCACCGTGCTGCCCACGATACACTGCCATTACGTGATGCGTTTGCAGTGTTGTTCTTCGTCTCTGTCGGGATGTTGTTTGATCCGTTAATCCTGATTCAGCAGCCGTTGGCGGTGCTGGCTACGCTGGCGATTATTCTGTTTGGTAAATCGGTTGCGGCGCTTTTCCTCGTCCGGTTGTTTGGTCACTCCCAGCGTACGGCGTTGACCATCGCCGCCAGCCTGGCGCAAATTGGTGAGTTCGCCTTTATTCTGGCGGGTCTGGGGATGGCGTTGAATCTGCTGCCGCAGGCGGGGCAAAACCTGGTGCTGGCGGGGGCGATTTTGTCGATTATGCTCAACCCGGTGCTGTTCGCGCTGCTGGAGAAATACCTGGCGAAAACCGAAACGCTGGAAGAGCAGACGCTGGAGGAAGCTATCGAAGAAGAGAAGCAGATTCCGGTGGATATCTGCAACCATGCGCTGCTGGTAGGTTATGGTCGTGTGGGCAGCCTGCTGGGGGAGAAATTGCTCGCGTCTGATATTCCTTTAGTGGTGATTGAGACGTCACGTACTCGCGTCGACGAACTGCGTGAGCGCGGAGTCCGGGCGGTATTAGGCAACGCGGCTAACGAAGAGATCATGCAACTGGCGCATCTGGAATGCGCAAAATGGCTGATCCTGACGATTCCCAACGGTTACGAAGCAGGCGAGATTGTGGCGTCTGCTCGCGCGAAAAACCCGGATATTGAGATTATCGCCCGCGCCCATTATGACGACGAGGTGGCATATATCACCGAACGTGGCGCAAATCAGGTGGTGATGGGCGAGCGTGAAATTGCCCGCACCATGCTGGAACTGCTGGAAACGCCACCGGCAGGTGAAGTGGTGACGGGGTAAACGGTGGTTGCCGGATAATAGGCGCGGATATGTAGGCCTGATAAGACGCGGTCAGCGTCGCATCAGGCATCGAGCGCAAAATGCCAGATGCGGCGTGAACGCCTTATCTGGCCTACGAACCGACGATAACTTAACGATCCCAGTAAGATTCTTCCAGGCTGTCTTCACGCTCCGGCAGCCCGCGCGTTAAGCGTGGAGAATGCTGGTTCAGTACCTGATAGCTCACACGGTTGGCGTATTTACACACCTGCGCTAATGACGAATACGTCAACCAGGTGAATTTATGCTTGCTGGAATTTGGTACGTTGCTACGGTGATAACTGTTAGCGGTAATGTCATGCAACAGCGCCGCCAGCGCCCCATCTCCGGCACCGTTGGTGTTCATGATTTTTTCTGGTCCGCCCATATACGGCGCAATGTGCGAATAGACGCGCAGCGGATTCTGGCAATCCTTGTGGCGCATAGCGCGGCTAAACTCATACTGGTTAAATTCCGCGATAGCGCCCGGCAGCAGCGGATGCTGGGTTTTGCGTTTCGCTTCGTCTTCAGTAAAGCCCGCCATATACAAACCGATTGGCCCGGCGGTACACAGCACCAGATCCACCCAGTCCAGCGCCTTGTCAGACGCCAGCAGCGGATCGCTCTCTCCGGTCAACGCTTCGGCTTCTTCTTCGTTCATCGCAAGGATGGAAACGTGTTCTTTGAGGAATTGCTGCCACCACTGCGGATTCTCGGCGATGACAAATTTAGTCCCCAGCGTCAGCACCACCGGCACGTTATATTTCTTCGCGTACTCAATGGCTTTCATGGTCGCTTCCGGCATCGGTTCGCCCGGCTTGCAGCGCACCAGATATGAGGTGAGTACCAGCGCCGACGCTCCGGCAATCACATCTTCCGGAATGCTTTCTGCCCGTAGCTGGTTCATGTGGCCAGGGCTAATGGCAAAAGTGCGTTCGCCAGACTCACCAATCAGCGTAAAGCAGCGTCCAATCGGGCCGTCTACGCCTTGCAGATAGTTAAGATCGGTACGGCTGGAGGTATTACACAAATAACGATAGGCGTAGCTGCCAATTTCAATATTGCTGCACATCACGCCCAGTAGTACCGAGCGGTCATCCGCCAGTACCGAGTAGTTATGCATGGTGTTACCAATAGTGCCACCCGCAAACTGATGGGTAATCAGGTTTTTCTCTTTAAGTTCCTGATAGAGCGCTTCGGCAACATCATCTTCAATCACCAGTGAATGCCCGGCGCTTAATCCATAACGCTCAATAAATTCATCATCCACTTTTGCTTCAATATCTACCAACGTCTGGTCGATACCCACCACCCAGGCCGCGCTGGTTTCGTTTTCTGGCTGGATTTGCTGCAACAGCGGATCGCGTGCGTTTACAGGGAAGTAATGTTTGGATTTACGTTTACCGGGAAATTTCATGGTTGTTTTTACGGGTGGTTAACTGAGCGGCGAATGTTAACACAATCTCACGGGAACGCGCGAGATGCAGCCAGTTTCAATATCAGCAGACGAGATCGCATTATCATGGCAGAGCTTCCTTACAATGGCGTAATTTGAAAGGAGTTTTTCTATGAAGATGGAAAACAAATTACCCGCACTGGAACTGATTTCTGCCGAAATGAGGGCCGTTGTTAATACGCTTCAGCCTGATTTACCGCCCTGGCCCGCAGAAGGAACACTTGCCGAGCAGCGTCAGCATTACTCGCTCGAGCGGCGACTCTGGAATGCGGGCGCTCCAGAAATGGAAACCAGGGATTACGCAGTTCCGACAAAATATGGACAAGTGGAGGCCCGTTTATTTTGTCCAAATTCAGATAGCCCAGCGACGCTATTTTATCTTCACGGCGGTGGTTTTATTCTCGGCAATCTCGATACTCACGATCGCATCATGCGACTTCTGGCAATCTACACTCAGTGTACGGTGATTGGCATTGATTACACCCTTTCGCCAGAAGCGCGTTTTCCGCAGGCGATAGAGGAAATCGTGGCCGCCTGTTGTCACTTCCACCAGCAGGCGGGCGATTATCAAATTAATATGTCACGTATTGGCTTTGCCGGTGATTCCGCTGGCGCAATGCTGGCGCTCGCCAGCGCCTTGTGGCTGCGGGATAAACAGATCGATTGCGGTAAGGTTGTGGGCGTTTTGCTGTGGTATGGACTTTATGGGTTACGGGATTCCGTGACTCGTCGCCTGCTGGGCGGTGCCTGGGATGGCTTAACGCAACAGGATTTACAGATGTATGAAGAGGCATATTTAGGCAGCGAAGCGGATCGCGAATCGCCGTATTACTGCCTGTTTAATAATGATCTCACTCGAAATGTGCCGCCCTGTTATATCGCCGGAGCGGAGTTCGATCCGCTGCTGGATGACAGTCGCCTGCTTTACCAGACGTTAGCGGCACACCAGCAACCTTGTGAGTTCAAACTCTACTCCGGTACGCTGCACGCCTTTTTGCATTATTCACGGATGATGAAAACCGCCGACGATGCTCTACGCGACGGTGCTCGATTCTTTAGCGATAGGCTGCAACAAGATTAGCCATCATTTCGATATGTTCCGGTGTAGCATTAAGCGCCGGAATATATTCGTATTTTTTCCCGCCAGCGCCGAGGAAGACTTCACGGTTTTGCTCGGCAATCTCTTCCAGCGTCTCCAGACAATCCGCCGCAAAGCCTGGACACATCACCTGAATATGACCGACACCTTTTTCTCCGAGCATTTTCAACGTTTCATCGGTATAAGGCATCAGCCAGGGTTCCCGACCAAAGCGCGACTGAAAGGTCATCATCACTTTTTCCGGTGCCATCCCCAGTGCGGAAGCCAGTTCGCGAGTCGTTGTGCGGCAACGCTGCGGGTAATCATCACCTTCATCCGCGTAACGCTGAGGAATGCCATGATAAGAGAGCAGCAGCAGATCCGGCTCGCCATGTTTTTCGAAAGAGGCCCGCACGCTGTTCGCCAGCGCATTAATGTAATCGTGGTTATCGGCGTAATCACGAATAAACGAAATCCCCGGAATGCTACGCTTGCGCGCGAGAATGCGTGCAAGTTCATCCCACACAGCGCCAACCGTAGAGCAGGAGTATTGCGGATAGAGCGGCAGCACCACAATATGATCAACATGTTCTGCCAGTAGTTCATCGACGGCACTTTCCAGTGATGGCGAGCCGTAGCTCATGCCCAGCGCCACTGGCGTATCCGGTAAACGTTGTGCCAGCGCCTGCTGTTGCTGGCGGCTGTAAACCATCAGCGGCGAGCCGTCTTCCATCCAGACCGAGGCGTACAGCTTCGCCACGCGCGGTGAGCGCAGCGGCAAAATCACACCACGCAGCAACGGCCACCACAACAGCCGTGAGGTATCAACCACGCGTCTATCGCTTAAAAATTGTTTCAGATAGCGTTTTACCGCTTCAGGAGTGGGGGCATCGGGCGTCCCCAGGTTTGCCAGCAGGATACCGGTTTTAGTCTGACGCATTACCGCCTCTTATCGATTCAACTTGTTGATAATTGTAGCGGAAAAGTGAGGAAGAAGAACTAATTGCTGTGAGAGGCCTGGCCTGAGGAGGATACGCAGACCTGCCCGAGAGCAGATCTGCTGCGGCTTGATTAGCCGAGGATTTTTTCCAGAGCCGCGCGAACTTCAGCAACCGGTTTGGTGCCGTCAACTTTCGCGTATTTGGTGTTACCCGCTTCTGCTTCTTTGGAGTAGTAGCCAATCAGCGGTGCAGTCATCTGATGGTATTCAACCAGACGTTTACGTACGGTTTCTTCCTGATCGTCTTTACGAGTAGTCAGCTCTTCACCGGTCACGTCGTCTTTGCCTTCTACTTTCGGCGGATTGAATTTAACGTGATATACACGACCAGACGGCGCGTGAACGCGGCGGCCCACGATACGATCAACAATCAGTTCGTCCGGCACGTCGAATTCCAGAACGTAATCAACATTGATGCCCGCTTCTTTCATCGCGTCTGCCTGCGGAATGGTACGCGGGAAGCCGTCCAACAGGAAACCATTACGGCAATCTTCCTGAGCAATGCGCTCTTTAACCAGCGCGATCACCAGTTCATCGGTGACCAGTTTGCCAGCGTCCATAATGTCTTTAGCTTGTTTACCCAGCTCGGAGCCAGATTTGACTGCGGCACGCAGCATATCGCCAGTGGAGATTTGCGGAATACCATATTTCTCCATGATGAACTGAGCCTGAGTCCCTTTCCCCGCGCCCGGAGCGCCAAGCAGAATGATACGCATTGCGAAAATCCCCTTAAATTGTGTCGAATTTTTTGAAAAAGCGATAAACGATACCACCAACAGGCGATTGCCTCAAGAAAGGCGCCCGGGGCTGAAACGGTTAATGGTGAGATAATTTGCGGAAAGTGCAGAGGATGAAAAGAAAAATGCCGGATGACACGAAGGTCATCCGGCACCACATTCAGCTGTATGCCGGATAAAATTCATCCGGCATTACATCAGGAAACCAGTAGCTGGTTCATACGACGAATAAACAGGTTCGGATCTTCCAGCGTACCGCGTTCTGCCAGCAGCGCCTGATCCAGCAGCAGTTCTACCCACTCGCTGAACTTGGCTTCATCTTCAGTATCTGCAGCACGTTTCACCAGTACGTGATCCGGATTCAGTTCGAAGATGTATTTCACTTCTGGCACTTTCTGGCCCGCTGCGGCGAACAGTTTAGCCATCTGGGTGCTCATTTCGTCCGCGTCGGTAGAAACAATCGCTGGCGTATCGGTCAGACGGTGAGTCAGACGGACATCTTTCACGCGCTCGCCAAGCAGTGCTTTCACACGGTCGATGAACGGAGTCAGTGCTTTTTCCGCTTCTTTCGCACTTTCATCGACTTCATCAGCCAGTTTTTCCAGCGATTCATCAACTTTAGACACCGACTGGAACGGTTTACCGTCGAACTCAGTCAGATAGTTCATCATCCACTCATCGATGCGGTCGGAAAGCAGCAGAACTTCGATGCCTTTCTTACGCAGCAGTTCCAGGTGCGGGCTGCTCTTCGCTGCCGCATAGCTGTCTGCGGTGATGTAGTAGATTTTCTCCTGCCCTTCTTTCATGCGGGAAACGTAGTCTTCCAGAGACACGGTCTGCGCAGAAGAATCGGTATGGGTAGACGCAAAACGCAGCAGTTTGGCGATCGCTTCCTGGTTAGCGAAATCTTCCGCCGGACCTTCTTTCAGTACCAGGCCAAACTGTTGCCAGAAGGTCTGGTATTTTTCCGCGTCGTCTTTCGCCAGTTTTTCCAGCATTTGCAGCACACGCTTGGTCAGCGCATTGCGCAGATTGCGGGTTACGGTGCTGTCCTGGAGGATTTCACGGGAAACGTTCAGCGGCAGATCGCTGGAGTCAATCAGACCACGCACGAAGCGCAGATAGTTCGGCATGAACTGTTCTGCGTCGTCCATGATGAACACACGCTGGACGTACAGTTTCAGACCGTGTTTATGATCGCGGTTCCACATATCCCACGGTGCCTGAGACGGAATGTACAGCAGGCTGGTGTACTCCTGCTTACCTTCAACGCGGTTGTGGCTCCAGGTCAGCGGATCGTTAAAGTCGTGGGCGATGTGTTTGTAGAACTCTTTGTACTCTTCATCGGTGATTTCCGACTTGTTACGGGTCCACAGCGCCTGCGCTTTGTTGATTTTCTCCCAGGAGATAACGGTTTCGCCGTCTTTCTCTTCGCGTTTTTCGATCTCTACCGGCAGCGCGATATGGTCGGAGTATTTGCTGATGATGGAACGCACGCGCCAGTCATCGAGGAACTCGTCTTCGCCTTCACGCAGATGCAGGGTGATTTCAGTACCACGATCTTCTTTGGTGATGTCGGCAACGGTGTATTCACCTTCACCAGCCGATTCCCAGAACACGCCGTTTTCTGGTTTTTCGCCCGCCGCACGAGTACGCACGGTCACTTTATCGGCCACGATAAACGCAGAGTAGAAACCAACACCGAACTGACCGATCAGCTGGCTGTCTTTTGCCTGGTCAGAGCCCAGGGATTCGAGGAATGATTTGGTGCCGGATTTAGCGATAGTCCCCAGATGGTCAATCACTTCGTCGCGGGTCATCCCCACGCCGTTATCGGAGATGGTCAGCGTGCGCTTGTCTTTATCGAAAGAAACACGAACGCGCAGTTCGCCGTCACCTTCGTACAGATCCGGGTTAGAGAGCGCGCGGAAACGCAGCTTGTCCGCCGCATCGGAGGCGTTAGAGATAAGCTCACGCAGGAAGATTTCTTTATTGGAATACAGAGAATGGATCATCAGGTGCAGAAGCTGTTTCACTTCTGACTGAAAACCACGAGTTTCTTGTCCTTTCATGTAGGTCTACCTCAATAATGCCATTTTAAGGTTAAAAACAGGATGAGGGGTAAATGGGGACAAGGAAGGATAATTTCAAGCGAGAGCAGGTGATCCTGCTCTCGTTTGCTTAAAAACGAATCTTATGACGCCCGGCAAGGGAGTGTGACAGCGTGGTGCCATCGACCATTTCCAGCTCGCCGCCAACCGGTACGCCATGAGCGATTCGGCTGGCTTCCACGTCATATTGCGCGCAAAGCTCGGCAATGTAGTTAGCGGTGGCTTCACCTTCGACCGTCGGGTTGGTGGCGAGGATCACTTCGGTGATTTTTTCTGCCGCCAGACGCTGTTCCAGGCGATCAAGTCCGATATCATCCGGGCCAATACCGTCCAGCGGTGACAGATGCCCCATCAACACAAAATAACGACCGGAAAACTGCCCCGTCTGCTCAATGGCGTAGATGTCCGCCGGACTCTCCACCACGCAGATTTGACCGTTTTCCTGACGACGCGGATTTGAACAGATGTTACAGACTTCCTGTTCAGTGAAGGTCCGACAATCGGCGCAGTGGCCGATTTCCGACATCGCCCGGGTGAGCGCCTGCGCCAGACGCATCCCGCCGCTACGATCGCGCTGAAGCAGCGTGAACGCCATACGCTGCGCCGACTTTGGGCCAACGCCCGGCAGACAGCGCAGTGCTTCCATAAGCTGTGTTAACAGCGGGCTGGTTTGCATCAGAACGGCATCTTAAAGCCTGGCGGCAGCTGCATTCCGGAGGAAACAGAGGCCATTTTTTCTTTCTGGGTTTCTTCGATGCGACGCGCTGCGTCGTTGAATGCCGCAGCGACCAAATCTTCCAGCATCTCTTTGTCGTCTTCCAGCAGGCTCGGGTCGATCTCTACGCGACGGCAGTTGTGAGCGCCATTGATGGTCACTTTCACCAGACCTGCGCCGGATTCGCCAGTCACTTCTAGCTTCGCGATTTCTTCCTGCATCTGCTGCATTTTTTCTTGCATCTGCTGGGCTTGCTTCATCAGGTTGCCCAGACCGCCTTTACCAAACATAGGTTTCTCTCTCAATCACGTTAAGGATGACGATCGTAAGCAGTGCTTACGATCAAATGGGGCGGATACTTTCTTCATCCAGCTCTGCATCAAAGAATCGACGCAGGGTCTGAATATTATTATCCGCAATAATGGACTCGCGCGCCTGCGCAAGTTTTTCTTCGTATATCGCCTGACGCCACTCCAGCGGCGTACGCACCGCGGGATTATCATCTTCAACGATAGTCAGTTCAACCGTTGAACCTTTTAACGTGCTCAACGCTTCAGCCAGTTTTTGCTGTGCGCCGCGGTTATTCAAATGCCGCTGAGAGGAGCGCAAATGCAGGCATACAGCGTTGTCGCTCTCCTCTTTCCAGGCATTTAACGCCACCTGCTCGACCAGTTTGGGTAGCGATAGTTGGCTCACCTGTGCCGCCCACGGGTCGCGCTCAATGGCTTCTGCCGCCAGCTTCGCCGCCAGTTCCGGCGTTTTTTCATGTTCCAGCGCTTTTTTTAGCGCCTTCGGCGTGGCGACCACTTCTTTTTGCTGCATCACTGGGGTGGTCGCCTTCCAGCGATACGCTTCTTTTTTGGCTGGCGCTTTTTCCAGCGCCGATGGCACAGGACGCGACTGAACGCGATCGGTGACCGAAGCCAGTCTTTCCAGCGCAGCGTTATTCACCGGCCGCGCGCGGGTAGCGGCTGCCGGTTCACTCTTTTTTGCTTTGGTTGCTCCCTGAGCGCGCTGCAGTTGCTGACGCGCCGCCAGCACCTGGCTGGTGGTTTCTGAGAGCGGTACAGTCGGTGCCTGCTGCGGCGCTGGTTGCGGTTGCGGCGGCACCTGGGTTGGCGTCATTACTGCCGTTGGCGCGACGGGCGCAAAGGACTGGCGTGGCACTTCTGGCTCAGGCAGCGGCATACGCGGATGGAACGCCAGCGCGCGCAGCAGTGTCATCTCAACGCCCATGCGGCGATCCGGCGCATACGGTAATTCTTTGCGACCAATCAACAGCGTCTGATAGTAAAGCTGAATATCCGTCGTCGGTATGGTGCGCGCAAGTTCACGCATCCGCAACTCGATGGCGGCCATGTCGTTGCCAAGTGCTGCAGGCGAAAGTTGTACCATCGCAATGCGGTGCAACAGTCCGAGCATTTCCACCAACAACGCTTCCCACTCGATACCACGGGCAGCGGCTTCATTAATCAGCGCCATTACGCGCTCGCCGTTGGCCTCGACCATCGCTTCAACCAGCGACAGCGCCTGATCGTCGTCAAGCGTACCCAGCATCGCGCTTACTGACTGGGTCGAAACCTGGCCGTCGCCGCTGGCAATCGCCTGGTCGGTCAGACTTAAGGCATCTCGCAAACTGCCTTCGGCGGCGCGCGCCAGCAGTTGCAGTGCGCGTGGCTCGTGAGCGATATGTTCTTCGTTGAGGATGTGCTCAAGCTGGTGGCGAATTTGCTCGACATCCAGCGCCTTAAGATGGAATTGCAGACAACGTGACAAAATCGTCACTGGCAATTTCTGCGGATCGGTCGTCGCCAGCAGGAACTTGACGTGCTCTGGCGGCTCTTCAAGGGTTTTTAACAGTGCGTTAAAGCTGTGACGCGACAGCATATGCACTTCGTCGATCAGATAGACTTTAAAACGACCACGCGCCGGAGCGTACTGAACGTTATCCAGCAGGTCGCGGGTATCTTCAACTTTAGTGCGCGAGGCGGCGTCGATTTCAATCAAATCGACAAAGCGCCCCTGCTCGATTTCACGGCAGTTATCGCATACGCCGCACGGCGTCGCGGTAATGCCGGTTTCGCAGTTTAGCCCCTTCGCCAGCAGTCGGGCGATAGAGGTTTTTCCGACGCCACGGGTGCCGGAAAAAAGATAAGCATGATGAATACGCCCTAACGACAAGCCGTTCGCCAGTGCGGTCAGCACATGTTCCTGGCCGACGACGTCAGCAAAGGTTTGTGGGCGCCATTTTCGGGCTAAGACCTGATAACTCATTGGCAGGCTCTGAAACGCTGGAAGGTGGATTCACGAAGGGGTAATGCTAACACAGCCCCGTCAGAACGGCGAGGCTGAATGTACAACTTGTGCTGCCCATGACGTGGGCTGGCGAAAATTAATGGCCCGGGAACGGGACAAGGCTATAACAGGTAATGCCCTGCTTTTCGAGGCGCTGTTCGCCGCCAAGATCGAACAGATTAATGATGAACGCAGCGTCAGTAACTTCACCACCTAAACGGCGGATCAGTTTAACCGTCGCTTCAATGGTGCCGCCTGTTGCCAGCAAATCATCAACCACCAGCACTTTGTCGCCAGGTTTAATGGCATCAACGTGGATTTCCAGCTTATCGGTGCCGTATTCCAGTTCATAAGATTCGTTGATAGTTTCGCGCGGCAGTTTGCCTGGTTTACGTACCGGCACAAAACCAACGCCCAGACCCAATGCTACCGGAGCGCCGAACAAGAAGCCACGAGCTTCAGTGCCGACAACTTTGGTAATGCCCGCATTTTTGTAACGCTCAACCAGTAAATCGATGCTGAGAGCGTAAGCTTTCGGGTCTTCCAGTAAGCTGGTGACATCGCGGAAAAGAATGCCGGGTTTCGGGTAGTCCTGAATGCTTTTGATGCTATTTTTGAGATACTCAAGCTGCTGTGCAGTCGCGGTCATAAGTGTATGCCTGCTTGTTACGGTGGTACTCACGGCGCGTTTTAAACGAGTCAAAAGTAACAGTTGTTTAACCTTTGACCGCCTGCGCCTGTGCTCGAAAACGCCAGAATGTACTGGCTGTGGGCGATAATTGCAACAGCGATTGTTGTGCTTTGCCGTTTTTATTGCTTTTCATCAATCACTGGGATTCGCCACATAAAAATCAGCAAACAGCCGAGGATCACCAATAACAGAATCCGCACCCACGTCATATGTACGAACCAAAGTGAAATAGCAAAAGTCAGTAAAATAATGCATATCGCCCGAGGCTTTGCGCCGCGTGGCATTGCATGATATTTCTGCCAGAAGCGTAAATAGCTGCCAAACCATGAACGGTACAGCAACCAGGCGTGGAAGCGCGGCGATGAACGGGCAAAGCACCAGGCGGCCAGCAGGATAAATGGCGTAGTCGGCAATACCGGTAATACCACGCCCAGCGTACCCAACACTACCGCCAGCCAGCCAATGATGATTAAAATGATTCGTTGCATATTATGTGTAGTCAGCATACAGAGTGGCTACTTTAGCATAACAATTATCATTTTCATTGAGGTCTTATCGTGAAAACTGCCCTGCTGCTGGAAAAACTGGAAGGTCAGCTCGCCACGCTGCGCCAGCGTTGTGCCCCGGTGGCGCAGTTCGCCACGTTAAGCGCCCGTTTCGACAGGCACCTTTTTCAGACCCGTGCGACAACGTTACAGGCGTACCTGGAAGAAGCGGGAGATAATTTGTCAGCGCTTCGCCATGCGGTTGAGCAACAGCAACTGCCGCAAGTCGCCTGGCTGGCAGAACATCTGGCGGCACAACTGGAAGCCATCGCGCGTGAAGCCGCAGCCTGGTCGCTACGCGAGTGGGATAGCGCACCACCAAAAATTGCCCGCTGGCAGCGTAAACGTATTCAGCATCAGGAGTTTGAACGACGGCTACGTGAAATGGTTGCCGAACGTAAAGCCCGTCTGGTGCGGGCGACCGATCTCGTGGAACAGCAAACGCTACATCGTGAAGTGGAAGCCTATGAAGCGCGCCTGGCGCGTTGCCGTCATGCGTTGGAAAAAATCGAAAACAGGTTAGCGCGTTTAACCCGCTAACAATGGAGAAAGTATGTCACTGGAAAATGCCCCTGACGATGTCAAACTGGCCGTCGATTTAATTGTGCTACTGGAAGAAAATCAAATCCCTGCCAGCACCGTGCTGCGCGCGCTGGATATTGTAAAGCGTGATTATGAAAAGAAATTAACGCGCGATGATGAGGCGCAAAGTGATAAATAAATGGGGCCGCTAAATGTCCCCTAAGATTGCGGGCAAACGCAAAACTGCCTGATGCACTACGCTTATCAGGCCTACACCGCTCCTGCAATATATTGAATTTTCGCGGTTTCCTAGGCCGGATAAGGCGGTTACGCCGCATCCGGCATGAACAACGCGCACTTTGTCAGCAATCTCGGGGGCAACTAAATGCCGCCCCTTTCGTTATTATCCTACCGCAGGCGTCGGATCATCACCTTTGTAGTCACGTTTCACTTCCGTCACTTCATCGCCCTTCTCGTTATGCAAATGCACTTCAAGCTGGTTAAAGGCAATGTTGATGTCGTTTTCACGGCATAACTGATCGATAGTACGGTTCAGTTCATCGACGGTGCGGCTACGGTCGCGCAGTTCACGAACATACAAGCGCAGTTCGTGATCCAGCGTGCTGGCGCCAAATGCAGTAAAGAAGACTTCTGGCATTGGCTCGTGCATCACCCTTGGATGCTCTGTCGCTGCCTGGAGCAGGACTCTGCGGACTTTTTCCAGATCGGAGCCATAGGCCACGCCCAGACGGATCACCAGACGCGTGGTGGTATCAGTCAACGACCAGTTAATCAGACGCTCGGTAACAAACGCTTTGTTCGGGATGATCACTTCTTTGCGATCGAAATCGGTAATCGTTGTCGCACGAATACGGATCTTACTGACCGTCCCAGAGTAGGTACCAATGGTTACCGTATCGCCAATGCGCACCGGACGTTCGAACAAGATGATCAAACCGGAGACAAAGTTACCGAAGATCTCCTGTAAGCCAAAACCAAGACCTACGGATAATGCTGCTGCCAGCCACTGGAGTTTATCCCACGAGACGCCCAGCGATCCGAACACCGTCATCGCACCAACGGCAATGATGATGTAGTTAAGGATAGTGGTGATGGCATACGATGCCCCCTGGCGCATGTTCAGGCGCGACAGCACCAGCACTTCCAGCAAACCAGGCAGGTTGCGAATCAACGCCCAGGCCACCATTGAGACGATAATCGCAAACAACAGACTGCCCATGGTGACGTTTTTCACCACCGCAGCGCCAGCTTCAGTGCCGTTGTAATGCCAGAGCGTGATGCTGTCGAGATAGCTGAACACGGTGATCAAATCGGACCAAATTGCCCAGAACATGACACCGAACAGCGCAAACATCAGCAACATGGTAATACGCAGCGTCTGCTGGTTAACCTGCTCCAGCGCGATGGTGGGTTCTTCCGGCGGTTCGGCACCTTCTGCGCCCTCTTTCACCAGATTCTGCCGACGCGCCAGCGCACGACGCCAGGCGATACGCCGCGCCGCTACGCTTAAACCGCGCAATACTGTCTGGTAGAGCAGGTTCCAGATGATCACCAGATAAACGGTTTCAATCCAACGCCCGGAGAGGCGCAGCGTGGTGTAGAAATAGCCTGTAGCGGTCAGCACCATCAGCGCAATCGGGATAATCGACAGCACGGTAATGGTGACCAGTCGCATGGTGTGCGACTCTTTATCACGCCAGCTTTCGCGGCACATCGGCCACACCAGGAAGGCAATCAGCAGCAGGTTGAAGAAAATCATCGCCTGCCCCAGCACATCATCCATCAGATGCAGCGGGGAAAGTTCTGCCACCACAGACCAGAAATGGATCGGCAGCAACGCGAGGCTGATGCGGACAATTTGCCGACGCCAGTGGCTGGTCTGCTGTTCCGGCATACCAAAGTGACGCACGGCAACACCGTTTTTCTCCAGCACTTTCCAGCACAGGCCAAACACCAGCCAGAAAATCGCCAGTTTTTTGCTGAACGACCACAATAACTCGCTGATGTTGAGTTGCATCGTCAGTAGAATCAGGCCGACAGCGAGAATAATCAGGCACACCGGCAGTGCGCGGATCAGATCAATAAGAATCGCTTTTGGCGTATTGAGCTGGCTATCGTTACGCAGGGAACCTACCGCCGAAGCCAGTTTTTGTTGATATGCTTTCAGCCAGCCTAAACGCCAGTGAATCAGCCCGGCAATCAACAGCAGCGGCAAACCGGCAAGGAAAGCGATAAATACGGCGGGCCAGGCTTTTTCCCAGTTCACCGTAATTTTCATCGATTTAAACTCATCTTTCAGGGTTTGCGGGAACGCTTTGATCCAGTCCCAGTCCATCGGACGGTTACTGTTCACCCAAAAAATTTGCTGAGTCAGGATGGATTTCAGGTTTTTCGATACGCTCATTAACTGCTGCTGGTTGATTTGCAGGTTAATGGCCATCATCAGCTGGTTACCCAACTGTTTGTTAAGCTGATCCAACAGTTCGCGACGCATATCAACCACTTGCAATAACGCATCGTGAACTTCGCTGTTGACTTCGTTGGCGTGACCTTCTTCCAGCTTGCTGACGAACGCATCGCTCTGGAACAGCGCGTCACGTTGCTGGTTGACTTCAAACTGTTCGAGACGCAAGTCCGCGATGCGGTTGGTCATATTTTCCAGTTCATCCGCCGAGGGCAGCGTTTGTTGTTGCTGATAAAGAATGCGTGAAAGCAGCAGACTGCCCTTCAGGACAGAAATCTGCTCTTTGATGTTACGTTCCGATTGCAGCGCCCGCTCCAGCCAGTTTTTGACTTTGATGTTTTGCTGCATCAGGACATTACCGTTTTCGGTAGCGGTAATCAGACGCTGGCTTAATTGCTGGTTTATTTCCAGCTCCTGCTTCACCAGCGGATTAGCCTGAATACGCGCAGCTTCATCCGGGGTAACGGCTTCCTGCGCCGTTTTTTCGGTTAATGTCAGGCGCTTGCTGTTCACCGCCTCCTGCAACAGTTGTAGCTGATGTTCAAGTCGCGTACTGTTCGCCGTCACGTAATCACGCTGCTTTTGCAGGGTATCCTGTAAGACTGTGTTCCCTTCCAGGCTTTTACGCTGTTGGTCAATCTCGGCATTCAGCAAAGCCTGCTGCGCCTGCATTAACACTTTCTGGCTGGGACGTAAGGCGGCTTCGCCGACCTCGGTTCCATCCAGGCGGCTGCGAATTTGTTGCAATTGCTGCGAGGCGGTATACATCGCATTTTGCACGCGTTCAGGCTGCGTCTGTAACGAAACTAACTGGCTGTTATAAGAAGCCAGATCATTTTGTGCATTCTGCAAATCGTCCAGCGCCTGGGAGACGCGTAACTCCAACTGGCGCAACGATAGCGTACTCAGAATTTTGCGGGTTTCTTCGTCGTTATCCACATCATTGAGCGCAGTTAGCGCTGCAGTCGCTTGACGCATTTTCTCTGGCGCTTCAGCAACTTTTTGCCGTAATTGCACCGTTTCGTCTTTTATGCGATCGATTTTCTCAAGGGTGGCTAACGTGTCAGTAATATCTTGCTGCACCAGCTTGTCCTGGGCAGAAAGATCTTTTTGTTTATTCAGTGAGTCAAGTTGTGCCTGCAGGTCTGCTTTCGTCGGTAGATCACCATTCGATGACGCCCGCGCAAACGCCGTGTTCTGGCATAACAAGACAAGAACAAAAGCAATAAATGCTGAAAAAACAAAATGCCGTGATCGTTTGTAATACTGGAACATAGTCATGATGAATGAAGGTTTCTGAACCTGAAGAACGACCTGAACGAGTCGGGTGGCTAGAATATCACGGTGTAGAGAGCCAGAATAGCAACAGCGAAAATGTCCAGGATAAATCCTGGAGTCTGATTCAGGATTTTTCGTTGGCGGCGGGAGTACGAAGAGTCGGGCAAAGAAGATACATTTCCAACAAGATGGCTACGTAATCGCGGGCTTCTTTTTTGAGATCAAAAGATTGCGGTGCAAACAGCCAGTTTTCCATCAGGCCGGAAATATAACCGCGCATAATTATCGCCGCACGGCGCGTCATTAAATTGGTTGGTAATAATTTTTTTTCAATACAATGTCTTAACGTTTGCTCTATACGTTCATAACTTTCCAGACAGAGATTTCGTTGTGCCTGTTGGACAACCGCCATTTCTCCGACAAACTCGCATTTGTGGAAAATAATCTCCATCAATAATCGACGCCGTTCTTCCGTCACCGTCGATTCAAGCACATGAATTAGTATTTCTCTTAAAACTGAGAGTGGATCGTCAGGGAATTTTGCCTGATACTCAAGCTCTAGTTCACCAATATTGGACTCTGACAGCTCCCAGATCTCACTGAACAAATCCGACTTGTCTTTAAAATGCCAGTAGATTGCACCGCGCGTAACGCCTGCCGCTTTTGCAATCTCTCCCAGTGAGGTGGATGATACCCCCTGCTGTGAGAAAAGACGTAGCGCCACATCGAGGATGTGTTGACGCGTTTCTTGCGCTTCTTGTTTGGTTTTTCGTGCCATATGTTAGTGAATTTACAGGCGTTAGATTTACATACATTTATGAATGTATGTACCATAGCACGACGATAATATAAACGCAGCAATGGGTTTATCGACTTTTGACCATTGACCAATTTGAAATCGGACACTCGAGGTTTACATATGAACAAAAACAGAGGGTTTACGCCTCTGGCGATCGTTCTGATGCTCTCAGGCAGCTTAGCGCTTACAGGATGTGACGACAAACAGGCCCAACAAGGTGGCCAGCAGATGCCCGCCGTTGGGGTAGTAACAGTCAAAACTGAACCTCTGCAGATCACAACCGAGCTTCCGGGCCGCACCAGTGCTTTCCGGATCGCAGAAGTTCGTCCTCAAGTTAGCGGGATTATCCTGAAGCGTAATTTCAAAGAGGGTAGCGACATCGAAGCAGGTGTCTCTCTTTATCAGATTGATCCTGCTACCTACCAGGCGGCGTACGACAGTGCAAAAGGCGATCTGGCGAAAGCGCAGGCGGCAGCCAATATCGCACAACTGACTGTTAATCGTTACCAGAAACTGCTGGGTACTCAGTACATCAGTAAGCAAGAGTACGATCAGGCTCTGGCTGATGCGCAACAGGCAAATGCGGCTGTCACTGCGGCAAAAGCGGCTGTTGAAACCGCGCGGATCAATCTGGCTTACACCAAAGTCACCTCTCCGATTACTGGCCGTATTGGTAAATCAAACGTGACGGAAGGTGCCCTGGTGCAAAACGGTCAGGCGACTGCGCTGGCAACCGTGCAGCAACTTGATCCTATCTATGTGGATGTTACCCAGTCCAGCAACGACTTCCTGCGTCTGAAACAGGAACTGGCAAACGGTACGCTGAAGCAAGAGAACGGCAAGGCCAAAGTCTCGCTGATCACCAGCGACGGCATTAAGTTCCCGCAGGACGGTACGCTGGAGTTCTCTGACGTGACTGTCGATCAGACCACTGGGTCTATCACTTTACGCGCTATCTTCCCGAACCCGGATCACACTCTGCTGCCGGGTATGTTCGTGCGCGCTCGTCTGGAAGAAGGGCTTAATCCTAACGCCATTTTAGTTCCGCAACAGGGTGTAACTCGTACACCACGCGGTGAGGCTACCGTTCTGGTGGTTGGCGCGGATGACAAAGTGGAAACCCGCCCAATCGTCGCAAGCCAGGCTATTGGCGATAAGTGGCTGGTGACAGAAGGTCTGAAAGCAGGCGACCGCGTAGTAATAAGTGGGCTGCAGAAAGTGCGTCCTGGTGTCCAGGTAAAAGCACAAGAAGTTACCGCTGATAATAACCAGCAAGCCGCAAGCGGTGCTCAGCCTGAACAGTCCAAGTCTTAACTTAAACAGGAGCCGTTAAGACATGCCTAATTTCTTTATCGATCGCCCGATTTTTGCGTGGGTGATCGCCATCATTATCATGTTGGCAGGGGGGCTGGCGATCCTCAAACTGCCGGTGGCGCAATATCCTACGATTGCACCACCGGCGGTCACGATCTCCGCTTCCTACCCCGGCGCTGATGCGAAAACAGTGCAGGACACGGTGACACAGGTTATCGAACAGAATATGAACGGTATCGATAACCTGATGTATATGTCCTCTAACAGTGACTCCACGGGTACTGTGCAGATCACCCTGACCTTTGAGTCTGGTACTGATGCGGATATCGCGCAGGTTCAGGTGCAGAACAAACTGCAACTGGCGATGCCGTTGCTGCCGCAAGAAGTACAGCAGCAAGGGGTGAGCGTTGAGAAATCTTCCAGCAGCTTCCTGATGGTTGTCGGTGTTATCAACACTGACGGCACCATGACGCAGGAAGATATCTCCGACTACGTAGCGGCAAATATGAAAGATGCCATTAGCCGTACGTCGGGCGTTGGTGACGTTCAGCTGTTCGGTTCACAGTACGCGATGCGTATCTGGATGAACCCGAATGAGTTGAACAAATACCAGCTAACGCCGGTTGATGTCATTACCGCTATCAAAGCACAGAACGCCCAGGTCGCAGCCGGTCAGCTCGGCGGTACACCGCCGGTGAAAGGCCAGCAGCTTAACGCCTCTATTATTGCTCAGACGCGTCTGACCTCTACTGAAGAGTTCGGCAAAATTCTGCTGAAAGTGAATCAGGATGGTTCCCGCGTGCTGCTACGTGATGTGGCGAAGATTGAGCTGGGTGGTGAGAACTACGACATCATCGCGGAATTTAACGGACAACCGGCTTCTGGTCTGGGTATCAAGCTGGCAACCGGTGCGAACGCGCTGGAAACTGCTGCGGCAATCCGTGCTGAACTGGCGAAGATGGAGCCATTCTTCCCGTCAGGTCTGAAAATCGTTTATCCGTACGACACGACGCCGTTCGTGAAAATCTCTATTCACGAAGTGGTTAAAACCCTGGTCGAAGCGATCATCCTCGTGTTCCTGGTTATGTATCTGTTCCTGCAGAACTTCCGCGCGACGTTGATTCCGACCATTGCCGTACCGGTGGTATTGCTGGGGACCTTTGCCGTCCTTGCCGCCTTTGGCTTCTCGATAAACACGCTAACGATGTTCGGGATGGTGCTCGCCATCGGCCTGTTGGTTGATGACGCCATCGTTGTGGTAGAAAACGTTGAGCGTGTAATGGCGGAAGAAGGTTTACCGCCGAAAGAAGCCACACGTAAGTCGATGGGACAGATTCAGGGCGCACTGGTGGGTATCGCGATGGTGCTGTCGGCGGTATTTATCCCGATGGCCTTCTTCGGCGGCTCTACTGGTGCAATCTATCGTCAGTTCTCCATTACCATTGTTTCGGCAATGGCACTGTCAGTGCTGGTGGCGTTGATCCTGACTCCGGCACTTTGTGCCACTATGCTGAAACCTATCGCTAAAGGCGATCACGGCGAAGGCAAAAAAGGCTTCTTCGGCTGGTTTAACCGCATGTTCGAGAAGAGCACGCACCACTACACCGACAGCGTAGGCGGTATTCTGCGCAGTACGGGGCGTTATCTGGTGCTGTATCTGATCATTGTGGTCGGCATGGCTTATCTGTTTATACGTCTGCCAAGTTCCTTCTTGCCAGATGAAGACCAGGGTGTATTTATGACCATGGTCCAACTGCCAGCGGGTGCGACGCAGGAACGTACGCAGAAAGTGCTCAATGAGGTGACGGATTACTATCTGACCAAAGAGAAGAACAACGTTGAGTCGGTATTCGCCGTTAACGGCTTCGGCTTTGCGGGACGTGGTCAGAACACCGGTATTGCGTTCGTTTCGTTGAAGGACTGGGCTGACCGTCCGGGTGATGAAAACAAAGTTGAAGCGATTACCACGCGTGCAACGCGCGCTTTCTCGCAGATTAAAGATGCGATGGTCTTCGCCTTTAACCTGCCTGCGATTGTGGAACTGGGTACGGCAACGGGCTTCGACTTTGAGCTGATTGACCAGGCGGGCCTCGGTCACGAAAAACTGACTCAAGCGCGTAACCAGCTGCTGGGCGAAGCGGCGAAACATCCTGATCTGTTGACCAGCGTGCGTCCAAACGGTCTGGAAGATACTCCGCAGTTCAAGATTGATATCGACCAGGAGAAAGCTCAGGCACTGGGTGTTTCTATTAACGATATTAACACTACCCTGGGCGCTGCATGGGGCGGCAGCTACGTGAACGACTTTATCGACCGCGGTCGTGTGAAAAAAGTTTACGTCATGTCAGAAGCAAAATACCGCATGCTGCCGGAAGATATCGGTAACTGGTATGTGCGTGCTGCTGATGGCCAGATGGTGCCGTTCTCGGCATTCTCCTCTTCGCGTTGGGAGTACGGTTCGCCGCGTCTGGAACGTTACAACGGCCTGCCATCCATGGAGATCTTAGGCCAGGCGGCACCAGGTAAGAGTACCGGTGAAGCAATGGCGCTGATGGAACAACTGGCGAGCAAACTGCCTACCGGTGTTGGCTACGACTGGACGGGGATGTCCTATCAGGAACGTCTCTCCGGCAACCAGGCGCCGTCGCTGTATGCGATTTCGTTGATTGTCGTGTTCCTGTGTCTGGCGGCATTGTACGAGAGCTGGTCGATTCCGTTCTCCGTTATGCTGGTCGTGCCGCTGGGGGTTATCGGTGCGTTGCTGGCAGCCACCTTCCGCGGCCTGACCAACGACGTTTACTTCCAGGTGGGCCTGCTCACAACCATTGGGTTGTCGGCGAAGAACGCGATACTTATCGTCGAATTCGCCAAAGACTTGATGGATAAAGAAGGTAAAGGTCTGATTGAAGCAACTCTGGATGCGGTGCGGATGCGTTTACGCCCAATCCTGATGACTTCACTGGCATTTATCCTCGGTGTTATGCCGCTGGTTATCAGCACCGGTGCTGGTTCCGGCGCGCAGAACGCAGTAGGTACTGGTGTAATGGGCGGGATGGTGACCGCAACGGTACTGGCTATCTTCTTCGTTCCGGTGTTCTTCGTGGTGGTTCGCCGCCGCTTTAGCCGCAAAAATGAAGATATCGAACATAACCATACAGTCGATCATCATTGATTAACGTCGTAATCACTAAGGCCGCGCAAGCGGCCTTTTTTATACGCGTAATCTTAATGGTGAAATGTTTATAGTTAATGATTTCAAACGTAAGTTAGTTTTAACGCCGCATAAAATTCATAAAAAATACTTATTGTTAGTTAATTTATATTAAGTCGTACCGATGGATTTAATAACCCCCAGGCATCTAGAGGCTATTCTTAATTATTTGCGGCAATTCTTTATTTGTTCATGTCAATTACATCATAATCAGAGTAATCCTGGGTATTAGTGTGACAAATCGTCAGACCATTTTATCACTCTCAAACATCCTGATTACATTATGTTATGAATAGCATCAGACAAAGTGCTTTAGCCATTACGTCGTCAGCGCTGGAATGAGGAAGAGAGTCTTTTCCCTTCCCTCCTCCTAATTGTAATTTTTCGTAATAATACGATGAAAACCGCCAAAGAGTAGCTTATAGTTAATCTAACAAGTGAGAGGGCAGGCCAGGTCTGTAAGTTTTCCATCCCAAAAGGTGTCCGTTAGTTCAACCGCTAAGAAGGGGGACGCGTTATGGATGAATACTCACCAAAAAGACATGATGTCGCGCAGCTTAAATTTCTCTGCGAAACCTTGTATCATGACTGTCTTGCAAACCTTGAAGAAAGTAACCATGGTTGGGTTAACGACCCTACCTCGGCCATCAATCTGCAGCTTAATGAACTCATTGAACATATAGCAACCTTCGCACTTAATTACAAAATTAAGTATAATGAAGACAATAAGCTCATTGAGCAGATAGATGAATATCTGGACGACACCTTTATGTTGTTCAGTAGTTATGGTATTAATATGCAGGATCTCCAGAAATGGCGGAAGTCAGGTAACCGACTGTTCCGTTGTTTTGTGAATGCCACTAAAGAGAATCCTGCGAGTTTATCTTGTTAGAATTATTACAACCATGGGTAGAAGTATGTCCGATAAACCTTTAACGAAAACCGATTATTTGATGCGTCTGCGTCGTTGCCAGACAATTGACACGCTAGAGCGTGTTATCGAGAAAAATAAATACGAATTATCAGATAATGAACTGGCGGTATTTTACTCAGCCGCAGATCACCGCCTCGCAGAATTGACCATGAATAAACTGTACGACAAGATCCCCTCCTCTGTATGGAAATTTATTCGGTAATTAAATAGCAGACATTCGAAAATGTAACCGACTGTTTATTAACATTATTATATTATTCGCAATGAAAGCATACTGCATGTGACCTTCATCACATTCGGAAAACGGGAACGTTCTCTTAACTGACTATTCGCATTACCGTGTTGCCGCATTTTCAGCAACGGGAGGTCAGTAATGAGCACAGAAAAAGAAAAAATGATTGCTGGTGAGTTGTATCGCTCGGCAGATGAGGAGTTATCTCGCGATCGCCTGCGCGCTCGTCAGCTTATTCACCAATACAATCACTCCGCACCGGAAGAACAAACATTACGCCAGAAAATTCTCACCGATTTATTCGGTCAGGTAGCAGATGCTTATATTGAACCCTCTTTTCGCTGCGACTATGGCTATAACATTTTTTTGGGCAAAGGATTTTACGCCAACTTCGATTGCGTGATGCTCGATGTCTGCCCAATTCGTATCGGTGATAATTGCATGTTGGCACCAGGTGTTCACATTTATACCGCAACGCACCCTGTTGACCCAGTAGCCCGTAATAGTGGCGCTGAACTGGGGAAACCTGTGACTATCGGTAATAACGTCTGGATTGGCGGACGTGCTGTCATCAACCCTGGTGTAACCATTGGCGATAACGTCGTGGTGGCCTCTGGCGCCGTCGTCACAAAAGATGTTCCGGCTAATGTTGTCGTGGGCGGTAACCCGGCTACTGTCATTAAAAAACTGTAACCATAGTTGCAACTGTTATGCAAAATTGTGGTTAATCTGTTACTTTCATCATATGATTCCCACGTTAAAATAGGGTGTTCCCTGAAAAGTTGCAGATACCACAAAGGCAAAAGATGACTGAAATACAACGCCTGCTGACCGAAACAATTGATGCACTAAATGCACACGAAAAACGCGATAATAAACCTCGCTTTAGTATCAGTTTTATCCGTAAACATCCGGGGCTGTTTATCGGTATGTATGTCGCTTTTTTTGCCACTCTGGCTGTGATGTTACAGTCTGAAACGCTGGTTGGTTCAGTCTGGCTCCTGGTGGTATTGTTCATCCTGCTTAACGGTTTCTTCTTTTTTGACGTTTATCCGCGTTACCATTACGAAGATATCGACGTTCTTGATTTCCGGGTTTGCTACAACGGCGAATGGTACAATACACGCTTTGTTCCAACTGCATTGGTCGACGCTATTCTGAACTCGCCGCGTGTCGCGAACATCCACAAAGAACAGTTGCAGAAAATGATCGCTCGTAAAGGTGAGTTGTCCTTTTACGATATTTTCACTCTCGCCCGCACCGAAGCGACACCATAAGTTGTATCGCCCTCACCAGGCGTAAACATCCGCGCCTGGTGAATTGACAACAATCGTTGCCACAACGCATTTAACGAAACTCCCCCGCATCACTTATCTTTTGCATGCCCTTATTCGCTATCGGATATACTCTCCCTACACTGCGTAAATAAGGACATGCTGGTGAGAACACGACATCTGGTCAGCCTAATTTCAGGAGTACTGATCCTTTCCGTACTTCTACCAGTGGGCTTAAGCATCTGGCTGGCTCATCAACAGGTAGAAACGTCATTTGTTGAGGAGCTACATACCTACTCATCCCGCGTCGCTATTCGCGCCAACAAAGTGGCGTCGCAAGGGAAAGATGCACTACAAAAACTGGAAAAATGGCAAGGCGCAGCCTGTAGCAAGGCTCATCTAATGGAAATGCGCCGGGTATCTTATAGTTATCGTTATATTCAGGAAGTGGTCTATGTTGATAACAACGTGCCTCAGTGCTCTTCTCTGGAACATGAAAGTCCGCCAGATACCTTCCCCGAGCCAGGTAAAATATCGAACGATGGTTATCGGGTATGGTTAACCTCGCACAACGATTTAGGTATTACCCGCTACATGGTTGCAATGGGAACTGCACATTACATAGTGATGATTGACCCCGCCTCATTTATAGATGTGATTCCTTATAGCTCGTGGCAAATTGATGCCGCGATTATTGGCAATGTGCATAACATTATCATTACCAGCAGTGACGAATTAGCCCAGGGAATTATTACCCAGCTGCAAAAAACACCGGGTGAACACATCGAAAAGAATGGAATCATTTACGATATCCTGCCTCTCCCCGAGATGAATATTTCCATAATCACCTGGGCTTCGACAAAAACGTTACAAAAAGGTTGGCATCGGCAGGTCTTTATCTGGTTGCCTGTCGGATTGTTAATTGGCCTACTGGCGGCAATGTTCGTCCTGCGGATTTTACGCCGTATCCAGTCACCGCATCATCGCCTGCAGGATGCTATCGAGAACCGCGATATTTGCGTGCACTATCAGCCTATTATCTCCTTATCGAATGGAAAGATTGTCGGAGCCGAAGCGCTGGCGCGCTGGCCGCAGACAGACGGTAGCTGGTTGTCACCGGATAGTTTTATCCCGCTGGCGCAACAAACGGGCCTGTCAGAATCTCTGACTCTGCTTATTATCAAAACGGTCTTTGAAGATATGGGCGACTGGCTGCGTCAGCATCCGCAGCAACATATTTCGATCAATCTTGAATCCACTGTGCTCACCTCGGAAAAAATCCCGCAATTGCTGCGTGAAATGATCAATCACTACCAGGTCAATCCCAAACAGATCGCTCTTGAACTCACTGAACGCGAGTTTGCTGATCCAAAAATCAGCGCCCCGGTAATCTCCCGATATCGACAGGTTGGTCATGAAATTTATCTTGATGATTTTGGTACCGGTTATTCGAGCTTAAGTTATTTGCAGGATCTGGATGTCGATATTCTGAAGATCGATAAATCTTTTGTTGATGCGCTGGAATATAAAAATGTCACACCGCATATCATCGAAATGGCAAAAACACTGAAACTTAAAATGGTGGCGGAAGGGATCGAAACCAGCAAACAGGAAGAGTGGCTACGCCAGCATGGCGTGCATTACGGCCAGGGATGGTTGTACAGCAAAGCATTACCGAAAGAGGAGTTTATACGCTGGGCAGAACACCATCTGTGAATTTTGGGGCTGGCGGCACGCCGCACAGCCCGTCACGCTACTCGTCAATGATTGACTCGAACCCACCGTAGATCATTCGTTTACCATCAAACGGCATGGACTCGCCGAACTCTTTCATCCGTGGGTCCGACATCATCTTCTGATTGGCAGCGTCGCGGACCTCTTTTGAAGGGTATTCAATCCAGCTAAAAACCACTTCCTCATTCTCTTCCGCTTTGACCGCCATACGAAAATCGGTCACTTTGCCATTCGGTACATCGCTGGCCCAGCATTCAACAATGCGCAGGGCGCCAAACTCTTTAAACAGCGGCGCGGCCTTTGCGGCCATTTCACGATAGGCATCCTTTTTGTCGGCAGGAACAGCAACCACAAAACCATCAACATACTTCATCAGACATACCTCCGAAGCGTACCGTGCAGCCAGAAAATTCTTGCGGCATCAGTCGTGGTTAAAGTTTAGCCACATTGAGATTTTTTGACGAAACGGTGGGAGGCAGAAATGGGTGGGGGCCCTGCCAGCTACATCCCGGCACACGCGTCATCTGCCTTGGCTGCTTCCTTCCGGACCTGACCTGGTAAACAGAGTAGCGTTGCGGGAGAACCAACAGAGCCCCCATTGAGAGCGTTGAGAACCAACGCGCAGGCGCATTATCACTGCTGCCCCTGCTAATTGCAACCCATTGCGTGCCGGATGCTGGTTTCTTGCGCAATGCGACTTCACTCGGACGTTTTTCCAGATTATGCTGAAAAATTACCTCAGGAAGAAAAGATGGAAAAAGAAGATTCATTTCCCCAACGCGTGTGGCAAATCGTAGCCGCTATTCCCGAAGGGTATGTCACTACTTACGGCGATGTCGCGAAACTGGCAGGATCGCCCCGTGCCGCGCGCCAGGTGGGCGGTGTGTTAAAGCGCCTGCCCGAAGGCAGCACTTTGCCCTGGCATCGGGTGGTTAACCGCCACGGCACAATCTCATTAACCGGACCAGATTTACAGCGTCAGCGGCAGGCATTACTGGCAGAAGGCGTGATGGTATCGGGAAACGGACAAATCGACTTACAGCGTTATCGCTGGAACTACTAACCCTCTCCGGGCGGAGAGGGTTAACTTCGCTTAATATTGCGTAGGAGCTGGAACTGCCGAAGACGGATTCACCTGGGTCGGTGAAGTCGATGGTACGGTAGTTGTTGCGCCACCACTGGCCTGGACAGGCACGGCGGTTTGCTGAACCGGCACCAATGTCAGGTCGGCTTTGGTTCCCCCCTGATTGACAACCGGCTGGACGGTATCGGTAATAAACACCAATTTGTCGTTTACGGTAATCGCCGCACTTAACAGAATACGCGCGTTCGGCTGAACGTCTGCCGGGTTAAATGGCAGAACAAAGCTGAATGGCGACTGTTTACCTTCGGTACGCACCGCTTTTTGCGCCAGTACTTTAGACGGCGCATCGGCTAAAGACGCGTCAGAAAGTGTCACGGTCAGCACAGCATCAGGAGGCAGTGCGACTTTCTGACGGATCCAGACCGTACCGGAGACATTAGGTTGCTGTATAGCAGGTTGTTGTGTCGCCGCAATAGAGGTATTTGCAGCAGGTGCTGGCGTCTGGATATCCGCGCTTTTATCAGCGCAAGCCGCCAACGCAATCGCAACCGCTAAACCACTGGCCATGTGCACGAGTTTCATTCACTTCTCCTTATTATCAATGCACCAGCGGGCTAACTTTCCTCGCCGGAAGAGTGGTTAACAAAATCGTAACGTCAATAAGTGTGGCACAAATCACGTATTTACGCCTGCATTTAGCCCGTAATTCAGACCATTGCACCCATCGGACCAGTGACAAAATTGCGTTATACTCAACTCACTTTGGCTTGCTGCGGCAGCTTTGTTACTGGAGAGTTAATATGAGTCAGGCCTTAAAAAATTTACTGACATTGTTGAATCTGGAAAAAATTGAGGAAGGACTCTTTCGCGGCCAGAGTGAAGATTTAGGTTTACGCCAGGTGTTTGGCGGCCAGGTCGTGGGTCAGGCCCTGTATGCCGCAAAGGAGACAGTACCCGAAGAGCGTCTGGTGCATTCATTCCACAGCTACTTTCTTCGCCCTGGTGATAGCAAGAAGCCGATTATTTATGATGTCGAAACACTGCGTGACGGCAACAGTTTCAGTGCTCGCCGTGTGGCAGCGATTCAGAACGGCAAACCCATTTTTTATATGACAGCGTCTTTCCAGGCGCCAGAAGTTGGATTCGAACACCAAAAAGAGATGCCTCCGGCCCCAGCGCCCGATGGTTTGCCTTCGGAAACACAGATCGCCCAGTCGCTGGCGCACCTGCTGCCGCCAGTGCTGAAAGATAAATTCATCTGCGATCGTCCGCTGGAAGTGCGTCCGGTGGAATTTCATAACCCACTGAAAGGTCACGTCGCCGCGCCGCATCGTCAGGTGTGGATCCGCGCAAATGGTAGCGTGCCGGATGATCTGCGCGTTCATCAGTATCTGCTGGGGTACGCTTCTGATCTTAACTTCCTGCCGGTAGCTCTACAGCCGCACGGCATCGGTTTTCTCGAACCGGGGATTCAGATAGCCACCATTGACCATTCGATGTGGTTCCATCGACCATTTAATTTAAACGAATGGCTGCTGTATAGCGTGGAGAGCACGTCAGCGTCCAGCGCCCGAGGATTTGTGCGCGGTGAGTTTTATACCCAGGACGGCGTACTAGTTGCCTCGACCGTTCAGGAAGGGGTAATGCGTAATCACAATTAAAAAAACAGCCGGAGGTGAAAACCGTCCGGCTGCCAGATAGTTGGTAACATGCTTTTGTTGATGCCGGATGCGGGGTAAACGCCTTATCCGGCCCACCAATTATTGTAAATTCAACAAATTGTGATTTTTAATGTAGGCCTGATAAGCGCAGCGCATCAGGCTAAATTGCATTTGATTGCTTGTTACGCGTTATAGGCATTTTCGCCGTGGCTGTTGACGTCCAGCCCTTCTCGCTCCTGTTCTTCCGGCACACGCAGGCCAACCGTCAGATCCGCCAGTTTGTAGCCGATAAATGCCACCACACCGGACCAGACGATCGTAATGGCGACGCTTTCCAGCTGTACCAGCAACTGATGGCCCATAGTCACACCTTCAGCGAAGCCCACGCCGCCCAGCGAGCTGGCGGCAAAAATCCCGGTCATGATACAGCCGACAATGCCACAAACGCCGTGCACACCGAAGACATCGCAAGGATCATCGACCCGCAACAGGCGTTTGAGCATGGTAACGCCCCACAAGCCCGCCAGACCAGCTACCACGCCGATAATCAACGCACCGCCAACCCCAATGTAGCCACAGGCTGGCGTCACGCCGACCAGACCGGCAATCGCGCCAGAACACGCCCCCAGCAGTGAAGGCTTACCACGCAGCGCCCATTCACCGAAGATCCAGCCAAGAATTGCCGCCGCCGTTGCCACCATAGTATTCACAAATGCCAGTGCCGCGATTTCATTCGCCGTACCCGCTGACCCGGCGTTAAATCCAAACCAACCGATATAGAGAATGGCAGTCCCGGTGAAGACCATCGGCAGGTTGTGCGGTTTAAACGCCTCTTTGCCAAAGCCCACGCGTTTACCTATCAGATACGCGCCCACCAGACCGGCGATTGCGGCGTTAATGTGCACCACCGTGCCACCCGCGAAATCCAGCGCACCATGAGAAGCCAGCAAGCCGCCGCCCCACACCATATGTGCAATTGGAATGTAGGAGAGCGTCAGCCACACCACCACGAAGATCAGCACAGCTGAAAAGCGGATCCGTTCCGCCAGCGCCCCGACTATCAAGCCGACGGTAATGCAGGCAAACGATCCTTGAAACGCCACGTGGATGTACTGATAAATGCTGCCCATGACTGCGGTCAGTTCAATATTTTTCAGCATCAACCAGTTAATGTTGCCGAAGAAATTGTTGCCCTCACCAAACGCCAGCGAGTAACCGTAAACCACCCAGAGAATACAGACCAGTGCAAACGTCACGGTCACCTGCGTTAGCATCGACAGCACGTTTTTGCCGCGAATCAACCCGCCGTAAAACAGGGCAATCCCCGGAACAGTCATAAACAGTACCAGCGCAGTACAAATCATCATAAACGCATTGTCGGCTTTATCGGCTACCGCAGGTGCAGCCATTACCAGTCCCGGCAGCATCGCCAGTGAAGCAAGCCCAGTTTTTATCGTCGCTATCTTCATGTTTCGTTCCTGTTGCTGTGTGCCAGAGATTACAGCGCCGCTTCGTCGGCTTCGCCGGTGCGAATACGAATGACGCGTTGCAATTCAGCGACGAAGATTTTGCCATCGCCAATTTTTCCGGTGTAAGCCGCCTTACTGACGATATCGATCACTTCATCGAGTTGATCATCAGCAATCGCCACATCAATTTTTACTTTTGGCAGGAAGTTGACGCTGTATTCCGCGCCCCTGTACAGCTCAGCATGGCCCTTCTGACGCCCGAAACCTTTCACTTCGGTGACGGTCAGGCCCTGAATACCAATGGAAGATAACACTTCACGAACGTCTTCCAGCTTGAATGGTTTGATTATCACGGTCACCAGCTTCATAGATCCTCTCCGGTCAGAATTCGGTAATGGTTCTGCTACACGAAGAAGGTATTGCAAGCGGTGTGCCAGAAATGAAAAACGAGAAAGAGAGCAGGAAGTTAAGAAGATTGAAAATAAAAACGCACTATGACAGTGCACAGTGCGTTACATTTTTGCACCACCGATGAAATTTTGCGCTAATCAGGCGCTCAGGGATTCATCTTCACGCACGCTGGCTGCCAGCTCTTCGCCCGCAAGTTGCAGTTGATACATCTGCCAGTAGCGCCCCTGGGCGGCCAGCAGTTGCTGGTGAGTGCCCTGTTCCACAGCCTGACCACGATGAAGCACCAGAATGGTATCAGCATCAACAATGGTCGATAAGCGGTGAGCAATCACCACCAGCGTAGTGTGTTCACGCACCGCCGCCAGAGCGTGCTGAATCGCCTGTTCAGTACCGGAGTCAATGCTAGCGGTTGCCTCATCAAGGATCAGGATTTGCGGCGTCTCCACCAGCACGCGTGCCAGTGCCAACAGTTGCTTTTGCCCGACCGAGAGATTATTCCCCTGCTCGCCCAGCGGCGTATAAATACCATCACTCATGCTGCGCGCGAGTTCCGCCAGTTGCACGGTTTCCAGCGCCTGCCAGACGCGCTCTTCGGAGATATCACGTCCCAGCGTCACGTTGGCGAGGAAGGTATCCGCCAGCACTACCGGATCTTGCTGCACCATCGCCACGCCCTGACGCAGCGCGCTATGACTGAGCGAACTTAACGGACGTCCATCAAGGCGAATCTCACCTTCTGTTAGTGGGTAATAGCCCATCAGCAAACTTGCCAGGGTACTTTTGCCGCTACCGGTATGCCCCACCAACGCCACAAAGCTGCGCGAAGGAACGGCAAGATTAATATTTTTCAGCACCAGATTGTCATCGCGATAAGCAAACGACACGTTATCGACATCAATGGTGCCGCTCTGTAACGGGCGATCATCATTGCCATATTGCTGGCGCGGTCCGTCCATCAGTTCAAACACACGCTCGCCAGCAACAACAGCCTGTTGCAGCATCGCCTGCTGCGTGGTCAGTTCGATTAAGGGTTCGTTAAGTCGCCCCAAATAGCTGATAAACGCATACAGCACACCCACTTCAATGGTGCCGCTGGCGGAGAAGCCAAACAGCATCAACAAGCCACAAAGAATGAGCGATGAAAACAGACTCAGCAGGGGACGCAGTAAAAAGCCGTCCAGCCGTAGCGTTTGCATTCGCGCCATATAGTGTGAACGGCTGGCTTCGCCCATACGTTCGCCAAATCGCGCCTGCTGGCGGAACTGCTGGATGACGCTCATGCCGTTAATAACTTCGTTAAAGCCGTCGTTGATATCAGCCAGATAGGCGCGTACACGGCGGACAATCGGCGTACTGTAACGCTGGTATATCACCATCACCACCAACACAACCGGGAATATCATTATCGCTACCAGCGCCATTCGCCAGTCGAGACTGAACATCGCTACCAGCATCGCCCCTACCAGGGCGGCACTACGCAAAACAGTCGCGACCACGGTAACGTAGAGATCGCGGATAACTTCAGTATCATTGGTAACGCGGGAAATCACCTGCCCGACCGGCTGAGTATCAAACTCACTCAACGGTTGGCGCAGTGCAGCATCCATCACATCGGTACGTAACTGTTGTACAACGCCTACTGCCGCCCGGTTAAACAACAGCGACTGCGCGTAATGTAGCCCGGCGGCAAACAGTTGCAGTACGACATATGCCGCCGCCAGCCCGACAACCATTTTCAGCGGCAGATTATTTTTCGCCACCATATTGTCGATAAAGTAACTGACGAGCAGCGGGCAGCTCACTTCTGCCGCCGCTGCCACCCACATCATCAACACTGCGATACCCAGCGGTTTACGCCATGGTGAACCGTAAGCTAACAGGCGCTTCAGAGTCGGCCAGAGTTGGCTAAAACTACGCATCAACGGCCTCCTCGTGATTTTCCGGAGCATCGTTGAGCGCCGCTTCCAGTTGTTGATAGCGATACATATCGCGATACCAGCCGCTTTGTTGCGCCAGCACATCATGATCGCCGCGCTGGGCAATATGCCCATGCTGCATCACAATAATTTCACTCGCTTCGGTCAGGGCAGAAAGGCGATGGGCGCTGATAATCACCGTTCTCCCCTGCCCCCACTGGCGCAGGTTATGGAGAATCTGGTATTCCGTGCGACCATCTACCGCCGATAGAGCATCGTCAAGAATGAGGATTTCCGCATTCACCAGCAATGCCCTGGCAATGGAGATTCGCTGTTTTTGCCCACCGGAAAGCATCACGCCGCGTTCGCCCACTTCTGTGTCGTAACCTTGCGGCAGACGCAAAATATCGTCATGCACGCTGGCTAACCGCGCTACGTGTTCAATTTCTTGCTGGGTGGCATTTGGGCAACCCAGCGCGATGTTATTAGCAACCGTGTCAGAAAAAAGGAACGGTGTCTGGCTAACTACTGCCAGGCGGCTACGCCAGCTGTCGAGTTGCAACTGCGTCAAAGAAATATCATGAAAACGGATATCACCCTCGGTGACATCAAAATGACGTTGAATTAATGACAGCACAGTACTTTTTCCGGAGCCGGTCGGCCCGCAAATTCCCAGCATCTGACCCGGTTTCAGCGCAAAACTGACGTTCTCGAGCGCAGGATGATGAGTTTGAGGATACGTAAACTGGCGAATATTCACATCCAGTTCACCACGACCTTCTGGCACCTTATCTTTACCATCAATAACGACTGGCGCTTCGGCCAGCATGGTACGAATTCGGCTATACGCCGCGCTGCCGCGCTCCACAATGTTAAACATCCACGCCAGCGCCAGCATCGGCCAAATCATCAAACCAAGGTACATCATAAAACTGGTGAGCTGGCCCAACGTTAAGCTGCCCTGCACGACCATCCAACTACCACCGCCAATCGCCAGTAAATTCGCCATGCCAATCGCGATATAAATGGTCGGATCGAAACGAGCATCAATGCGCGCTACTCGCATGTTTTTCTTACCGGTATCTTCGGCATCTGCGGCGAACAGCGCAGACTGGCGATCCTCCAGACCAAAGGATTTAATCATGCGAATACTGGTCAGACTCTCCTGGGTACGATCGTTAAGGCTGGAAAAGGCGGCTTGTGCCAGCTTAAAGCGTTCATGCAAGGCATCGCCGTTGCGTTTAATCATGATTGCCATCACTGGCATCGGCAACAGCGCTATTAAAGTTAACTGCCAGCTAATCTGCGTTGACATCATTATCAGCACTGCGCAACCCATCACCAGCGAATCTACCAGCGTTAGCACCCCTTCACCGGCGGCAAATACCACACGATCGACGTCATTTGTCGCACGGGCCATAAGATCGCCCGTACGATGACGCAGATAAAACTCTGGATGCTGGCGGCTTAGCTGGCGGTAATAGTCTTCACGCAGTTCAACAGCCAGTTGATAAGACGCGCCGAACAGCAGTACGCGCCAGACGTAACGCAGGAGATAAACCACGACTGCAATCAACACCATGGTGGCGATCCACATCAGGATCTGCCCGGTAGTAAAGTGTTTTTCTGTCACGCCATCGACAACAATACCAACGACTTTTGGCGGGATCAGTTGCAGAATCGCAATAATGACAAGCAAGGCAACAGCCCCGAGATAGCGGCGCCATTCCCGGCGGAAATACCAGCTTAGTTGAGCAAATAATCGCACGCGTTATGTCCTGACCTGATCCTGGATAATTATTCGATAGGTAACGAGGTAGTGTACTTAATCTGTTCCATCGCGAAGCTGGAAGTGACGTCCGAAAGCCCCGGCACACTGTTAACCAGACGCTTATAAAACTCATCGTAGCGCTTCATATCAGCAACCTGAACCCGCATCAGATAATCGTATTCACCGGCCATGCGCCAGAAACCGAGAACTTCCGGCATTTCCGTGACGACCGTAACAAAGCGACAATACCATTCACTGCTGTGATGTTGCGTTTTAATCAGCACAAAAGCAGTCAGACCCAGGCCAATTTTTTCCGGATCCAGCAACGCGACTTTGCCGATAAGAATACCGTCATCTTCCAACCGTTTCAGACGCTTCCAGCAAGGCGTGGTTGTCAGATTAACGGCTTCTGCCAGTGCCTGCAAAGAAAGGGTGCAATCCTGCTGTAATAAGGCCAGCAGCTTACGGTCAATTTTATCTAACATAGCCAATCCACAGAGAATTATTTTCTCTTTTGATTCTATTTTAAAGGCCAAATAGCGACAATTTATTCCGTGCGATTTCACAGAGAATGCACAAAATGACAAATTCGGGGCAAAAAAAACCGGGCAGTTGCCCGGTGCTGGAAGGGATCTCGTTATTCGGGGGAATAAGGTAGATGTGGATTATCCAGCCAGTGCGTCAAAAAGTGAGAGACAGCCTGATTACGGCAGTGTCCAATCACCGGTAAATGAGGGAGTTCCGCACGCAATTGCGGCATCGCATTACCCATAATGAAGCCCTTACCGACGCTGCCTAACATTTCGCGATCATTCATCGCGTCACCAAAGGCCATACAGTCACGCAGCGAAAAACCTAAATGTTGGGTCAGCACCGTCAACGCAGCGCCTTTATTGCAGCCCATCGGCAGCACTTCCAGGCAATCAGTCGCGGAAAAACACAAATGTGCATGCTCACCTAAAGCTTCGTGTAGTTGGATCTGCAAGCGTGCAAGATCGTCGTGATCGCCACAGAAACAGATCTTGGTGACTCGATCGAGTGGCATTTTTTTGACATCGATTATCTGATAACGAAAACCGCTATAGACAAATGCCTGCAACAGCGCAGGGATCTCTTTCCCGGTAAACCAACCATCGTCATTGAAGATATGCATGCTGGCTCGGGTATCCCATTGCTGATACAACACCAGCTCCGCCACATCCGCAGGTAAATCATCACGATGTAAAAGTTCGCCTTCCAGAGAGTGCACACGCGTGCCGTTGCCGGTAATTAAATACGCATCCAGCGATAGCGCCCCGAGAATATGTTGCATCTCCAACGCATGACGACCCGTAGCAAATGTAAGGGTAATATCGCGTTCACGCAGGCGCGCCAGAGTAGAGAGCGTTTTCTCACCTAAATGATGGTCAGGCATCAATAAAGTGCCGTCCATATCAAATGCTGCCAGACGAGCCATTTCTTTCTCCACTCTGTGACACGGTTAATGGTGATTGAGTATCACTTGATATATACGGAAGTAATAGTGAATAGATAAAAAATATTGTTCCGGGTTTATATGCGACTGCTTAATCGTCTTAACCAGTATCAACGTTTGTGGCAACCTTCCGCCGGAGCACCACAATCCGTTACCGTCAGCGAACTGGCGGAACGTTGCTTTTGCAGCGAACGCCATGTACGCACATTGTTACGTCAGGCGCAGGATGCGGGATGGCTGGAGTGGCAGGCACAATCCGGGCGCGGAAAACGCGGGCAACTGCGCTTTCTGGTGACGCCGGAATCCTTGCGCAATACGATGATGGAACAGGCGCTGGAAAGTGGAAAACAACAGGATGTGCTGGAACTCGCGCAGCTGGCGCCTGGCGAACTGCGTACCATGTTACAACCGTTTATGGGCGGGCAATGGCAAAACGATACCCCGACATTGCGTATTCCTTATTATCGCCCGCTCGAACCACTGCAACCGGGTTTTTTAGCCGGACGTGCCGAACAGCATCTCGCCGGGCAAATTTTTTCCGGCCTGAGCCGTTTCGACAATAACTTCCAACGCCCAATTGGCGATTTAGCGCATCACTGGGAAACGTCTGCTGACGGGTTACGCTGGGATTTTTATCTTCGCTCAACCCTACACTGGCATAACGGTGATGCAGTAAAAGCAACACAGCTACATCAACGCTTGCTGATGCTGCTACAGTTGCCTGCCCTGAGGCAGTTATTTATTAGCGTACAGCGTATTGAAGTCACCCACCCGCAGTGTCTGACCTTCTTTTTAAATCGCCCCGATTACTGGCTGGCACACCGACTGGCGAGCTATTGCTGCCATCTGGCGCATCCGCAATTACCACTGGTAGGAACCGGACCTTTCCGCTTAACACAATTCACACCGGAACTGGTGCGACTCGAAAGCCATGATTATTACCATTTACGTCATCCGCTACTAAAAGCGGTTGAGTACTGGATAACCCCGCCGCTTTTTGAAAAAGATTTGGGTACGAGTTGTCGGCATCCCGTCCAAATCACCATCGGCAAACCAGAGGAATTGCCACGGGTCAGTCAGGTCAGTAGCGGCATCAGTTTAGGTTTTTGCTATTTAACGTTGCGCAAAAGCCCCCGACTGACTCTCTGGCAGGCACGAAAAGTGATCACCATTATTCATCAATCCGGTTTACTACAAACGTTAGAAGTCGGAGAAAACCTGATCACCGCCAGTCATGCATTGCTGCCAGGCTGGACTATTCCGCAATGGCAAGTACCGGATGAGGTCAAACTACCGGAAACTTTGACGCTGGTTTATCACCTGCCGGTGGAACTTCATGCCATGGCAGAACAGCTACGAACGAAGCTGGCAGCAGAAGGTTGCGAGCTAAAGATTATTTTTCATAACGCGAAAAACTGGGATGGAGCCACGCCACTGGAGCAAGCAGACCTCATGATGGGCGACAGATTAATTGGCGAAGCGCCGGAATATACCCTTGAACAGTGGCTGCGCTGCGATCCGCTGTGGCCACATGTTTTTACTGCCAGTACATACGCACATCTGCAATCGACACTGGATGCCGTGCAAATAATGCCTGATGAAGAAAAGCGATTTAATGCCCTGAAAATGGTGTTTAGCCAGTTAATGGCTGACGCAACGCTGACACCACTGTTCAACTATCACTATCGCATTAGTGCGCCGCCAGGCGTGAACGGTGTGCGACTGACACCGCGCGGCTGGTTTGAATTTACCGAGGCCTGGCTACCCGCACCGTCGCAATGAAGAGCTGGCCCGGGTTAACCGCAGGCGTTACCATAACGTTTTATCGATTTAGCAGGATGATTTATGAAACGTGCTGTCGTTGTATTCAGTGGGGGCCAGGACTCTACAACCTGTCTGGTGCAGGCATTGCAACAATATGATGAAGTCCATTGCGTGACGTTTGATTACGGTCAGCGCCATCGCGCAGAGATCGACGTTGCGCGCGATCTGGCGCTGAAACTGGGCGCACGCGCGCATAAGGTGCTGGATGTCACCCTGCTTAACGAGCTGGCAGTCAGCAGTCTGACGCGTGACAGCATTCCAGTGCCAGATTATGAACCTGAAGCCGATGGCATCCCGAATACGTTTGTTCCAGGGCGTAATATTTTGTTCCTGACGCTCGCGGCGATTTACGCATATCAGGTGAAAGCCGAAGCGGTGATCACCGGCGTCTGCGAAACAGATTTCTCCGGCTACCCGGATTGCCGCGATGAGTTTGTGAAAGCACTAAACCATGCCGTCAGTTTGGGCATGGCGAAAGAGATTCGTTTTGAAACGCCGCTGATGTGGATTGATAAAGCGGAAACCTGGGCGCTGGCGGATTATTACGGCAAGCTGGATTTAGTGCGTAACGAAACACTGACCTGCTATAACGGCATTAAAGGCGACGGTTGCGGTCAATGTGCGGCGTGTAATCTGCGCAGTAATGGGTTGAATCATTATCTGGCCGATAAACCGGCTGTGATGGCGGCGATGAAGCAGAAAACAGGGTTGAAGTAATTATTCCGGGTGTTGCCGGATGCGGCTTGAGCATCCGGCACAACAAAACGTTTACTTAACCATCTGCTCCAGCTTTTCGCGCAGCTCCCCTTCCAGAGCTAAAGCCTTCTGCGTTTTAAGATCAATACAAACAAACGTGATAAGCGCATCCGCCACCACCTGCCCTTCCGGCTCCAGAGTAATAACCTGGCTTAAGATGCCGCTTTTACCGTTTAATTGCTGTAACTGGCTCGTAATGGTTAACAGGTCGCTTAATACCGCCGGGCGGCGATAGTTGATATTGATATTCACCACCACGAAAGCGATGTTATGGGCGGTCATCCATTGAAAACTGTCGCTGTTTTCCAGTCCATCCCAGCGGGCTTCTTCGAGAAACTCAAGGTAGCGGGCGTTGTTTACGTGCTGGTAGACGTCGAGATGATATCCACGAACTTTGATTTGTGTTTGCATAGCGCAATAACCTTACGTTGTTGTTATAAGTACAGAGGCCATAACTGGTATGACCTCTTCAGTCTGGCAAAAAATTGCCACTATGCAAATTAATTACAGGGTTAATACCGCCAGATTACGTTCCACCAGCGAATTGCCCATCCCCGGCACCTGCTTTAGATCCTCCACCGTTTTAAACGGGCCATACTCTTCGCGATAACTGACAATCGCCTGCGCTTTCTTCAGGCCAACGCCATTCATCGCGCGGGCTAGCTCTTCCGCGCTGGCATTATTAATGCTGACTCTGGTGCCTTCTTCATCACTGGCTTTCGCCGGTACTGCCGCTTTGCTTTGTGCTGCAGGTGCTTCCGCTTTGGTTTCGACCGCCGCCGGTTTCGCTGCAGGAGCTGCCGCCAGCGCACAGTGAGACATTCCAGCACAGGCCAGGGACAGGGTAATGAGCAGTGCTTTGATTCCGTGTTTCATACTGTTTTCTCCTTGTTTGTTAACAGTGGAATCACCTTAACGGCAGTGAAAACAGTAAACAAATGGCAATGTTCAGAAATGGAAAAGGCCGCGAAAGCGACCTTTTCTTGTTACAGCTGCAAAGCATTTTTTTGCGAGGCGGCTTCAGGATTATTGCTGTTCCAGCGCATCGCCAATTTTGATTTTCGCCTCTTTGCGCAGGTTACTCATCAGAGCTTCAAAGACGATTTGTGCGTTGTTTTGGGTAATACCCTGCACCATCGCTTTTTTCTGCTCTTCCGGCATTGAACCTTGTTTCACTTCGTCCAGCGCCAGCAGAACGACATTGCCCTGCATATCGGTCGCCATACCGTAGCTCGGTTTGTCTTTCGCTGGCAGAGGCAGAGCAAATGCCGCCTGGCTAATCGGGTCACGGCCAGAACGGCTTAAGGTTTTCGGCTCACCAAATTTCACACCGGCAGCCTGCATAGCTTCCGCACCTTTGCCCGCTTTCAGATCAACCAGCAGTTTTTCAGCATCCACTTTCGCTTGCTGTTCAGCTTTGTTGTGCTGAACCATCGCTTTAACCTGTTCCTGAACATCTGCCAGCGGTTTAACCGCTTCCGGTTTATGCTCACTGATACGCAGAACGAATGCACGATCGCCGTCTACGGTGATGATGTCAGAGTTGATGCCCGGTGCGCCATTTTCACCAATCAGACCGCCGTTAAAGATAGCGTCCGCCACCGGTTTGAAGTTTAACTCTTCCGGCAGCTTATCTTTGCTGAACCAACCAGTCTGAGTAGCTTTAACGCCCGCTGCCTGCTCTGCACCTGCCAGAGATTCAGTGTCGTTGCTTGCTGCATCGCTTATTTTCTGTTGCAACGCGTAGTATGCATCCAGCGCTTTTTCGTGTTTCACTTTCGCTGCGATTTCGTCACGCACTTCGTCTAACGACTTCACTTTTGCTGGCTGAATGTCATCCAGACGGACGATCAGGAAACCTACCGAGGATTTGATCACACCAGAAAGCTGGCCTTTTTCTTTCAGACCGGCATTTTTCAGTTCGTCTGGGGTGGTGGAGTCTTCTAACCAACCCATATCACCGCCGTTACGGGCAGAGATAATATCAGCAGATTTTTCTTTTGCTAACGCGGCAAAATCACCGCCTTTGTTCAGCGCATCAAGTACAGCTTTCGCTTCATCTTCAGTTTTGGTCTGGATGATGCTGTAGCGCGTGCGCTGCGGCTGGGTGAATTGATCCTGATGCTGATCGTAGTAGCTCTGGATATCCGCATCGCTAACCGGTTGCTGCATTGTAGCGGCATCCAGCTTGATGTAGCTCACGCGGAACTGTTCCGGAGTCATGAAATTGTTTTTGTTTTGCTCGTAGTAGCTGGCGATTTCTGGTTCGGTCACGGCTTGCTTAGCCGCCAGCGCATTAACGTCGATAGTCGCTTCACGCACTACACGTTGTTGAGCGACCAGTGCAGCCAGTTCGTCAGTTTCACCTTTCAGCATAAAATCGGTGCCAGCAACGCCATTAATCAGCTGTTGGGTGGTGAGCTGGTTACGCAGCGCCTGCGCGTACTGATCGGCACTCATTCCCATTCGGTTGAGGATATCGTTGTAGCGGCTGTTATCGAACTTGCCGTCAACCTGGAAAGCCGGGGTCGCGAAAATAGCCTGCTTGACCTGCTCATCGCTGATACCCAGTTTCAGTTCGCGAGCGTACTGATCCAGTAGAGCCTCGTCGATAAGACGATTCAGCACCTGTTGACGCAGGGTTTTCATATAGCCTTCGTTCGCCGCCAGCTCGGAGTATTGATCGCCCAGCTGTTGCTGCATGCGATTACGCTCGCTGTTGAAGGCGTTCTCGAACTGCCCACGGCTGATTTCCTGGTCATTCACTTTTGCGGCGTAGTTATTGCCTCCGCCAATCAGGTAACCACTCACGCCGGTCAATATGAACGACACGATAATGATACCGAAAATAATCTTGAGCACGAGACTGTTTGCAGCCGTGCGTAAGCTGTCCATCATGGTGTAACAACACTCCGCTGTAGATGACTGTATACCTCACGCAACTTATCGCTGCGCGCAAAGGCCTATTGTGACAAGAAACGGGGGCAATTGTCAGCCCACAATGCGCAGAAAGTCACGGAATACAAATAAAAAAGGCACATCAGTAGATGCGCCCTTGAACTTCGTCACATCCCCAATGGGGACAACACTTAGTTTACCGCGTCTTTCAGTGCTTTACCTGCACGGAAGCTCGGTACTTTAGCTGCAGCGATGGTGATCTCTTTACCGGTCTGCGGGTTGCGACCAGTACGGGCAGCACGCTCTTTAACGGCAAAAGTACCAAAACCTACCAGTGCTACATCATCCCCTTCTTTCAGGGATTCAGTTACGGAAGCAATAATAGCATCTAACGCACGGCCAGCCGCAGCTTTAGAGATATCAGCCCCTGCAGCAATCTTGTCAATCAATTGAGATTTATTCACTCTTCTCTTCCTCTTTATAATTTATCTCGCACTTGAATCCTTCAAGGTGCGAACGCGCAGCAGTTATATCAGGCCAGCCATCCCCTTACAACACCCCTTAATAAGGGCAAGCCTAATCCGCCCTCTAACTTAACGAGACAAAAAAAGGCTGGCAAGTCCGAATTTACCTGCCAGCCCTTTTTTTATTAGTGCATTTTGCGCGAGGTCACTATTTTGCGGTTACAACCTGCATGCCAGACGGTTCATTTTGCAACGCGAGAGTCAGAACTTCCTCAATACGTTTCACCGGATGAATGTCCAGATCGGCTATCACGTTGTCTGGAATCTCTTCCAGATCGCGTTTATTTTCGTACGGAATTAACACAGTTTTAATTCCACCACGATGCGCCGCCAGCAGTTTTTCTTTCAAACCGCCGATTGGTAACACTTGGCCACGCAAGGTTATCTCGCCCGTCATCGCCACATCGGCGCGAACCGGGTTACCGGTCAGGCAAGAAACCAGCGCAGTGCACATGGCAATACCAGCGCTCGGACCATCTTTCGGCGTCGCACCTTCCGGTACGTGCACGTGGATGTCGCGTTTTTCGTAAAAATCTGGATTGATCCCCAGTTTTTCCGCACGCGCACGAACCACCGTTAACGCCGCCTGAATGGACTCTTGCATCACTTCGCCCAGCGAACCGGTATAAGTGAGTTTACCTTTGCCTGGTACACACGCAGTTTCGATGGTCAGCAAGTCGCCGCCGACTTCTGTCCACGCCAGACCCGTTACCTGACCGACGCGGTTTTCGTTATCCGCGCGACCATAGTCGAAACGTTGTACGCCGAGGTAGTCATGCAGGTTATCGCCGTTAATTTCGATATGTTTTAATGACTTATCGAGAAGTAACTGCTTAACCGCTTTACGGCACAGTTTGGAGATTTCACGCTCCAGACCACGCACGCCTGCCTCACGGGTGTAGTAACGAATAATGCCGATAATGGCGCTATCGTCGACGGTCAGCTCACCTTTTTTCAGCGCATTACGTTCAATCTGCTTCGGCAGCAGGTGACGTTTGGCGATGTTCAGTTTTTCATCTTCGGTATAACCGGAGAGGCGAATCACTTCCATACGATCCAGCAGCGGTGCCGGAATGTTCATGGAGTTCGACGTCGCGACAAACATCACGTCACTCAGGTCGTAATCCACTTCCAGGTAATGGTCGCTGAACGCCACGTTCTGCTCTGGATCCAACACTTCAAGCAGTGCGGAGGCCGGATCGCCACGCATGTCAGAAGACATTTTGTCGATCTCATCGAGCAGGAACAGCGGGTTTTTCACGCCCACTTTCGCCATTTTCTGGATCAATTTACCCGGCATAGAACCGATGTAAGTACGGCGGTGACCGCGGATTTCCGCTTCATCACGCACGCCACCCAGTGCCATACGAACATATTTACGTCCTGTGGCTTTGGCGATGGACTGACCCAGGGACGTTTTACCTACCCCCGGCGGCCCTACCAGGCAGAGGATCGGCCCCTTGATTTTGTTTACACGGCTTTGAACCGCGAGGTACTCAAGGATACGATCTTTCACGCGCTCCAGACCATAATGATCGGTATCGAGGATTTCTTGCGCCTGACGCAGGTCTTTTTTGACCTTGCTACGCGCATTCCACGGCACCTGTACCATCCAGTCGATATAACCACGCACCACGGTTGCTTCTGCCGACATCGGAGACATCATTTTCAGCTTCTGCAGTTCTGCTTCCGCTTTTTCTTTTGCCTCTTTCGGCATTTTCGCCGCGTCGATTTTGCGCTTCAGGGCTTCGTTTTCGTCCGGTGCGTCGTCCATTTCGCCGAGTTCTTTCTGAATGGCTTTCATCTGCTCGTTCAGATAGTACTCACGCTGGGATTTCTCCATCTGCTTTTTCACGCGGTTACGAATACGTTTCTCAACCTGCAGCAGATCGATTTCCGACTCCATCATCGCCATCAGATATTCCAGACGCTCGTTAACGTCGGACATCTCAAGAACAGACTGTTTATCAGCCAGTTTCAGCGGCATATGCGCGGCAATGGTATCTGCCAGACGCGCAGGATCGTCGATGCTGTTAAGCGACGTCAGCACTTCTGGTGGGATTTTCTTATTCAGCTTGATGTAGCCTTCGAACTGGCTGATTGCAGTACGCACCAGCACTTCCTGTTCCCGCTCCTCAATGGTCGGCGATTCCAGATACTCCGCCTTCGCAGAAAAGTGTTCGCCATTGTCAGAGAGCGCAGAAATACGCGCGCGCTGTAACCCCTCGACCAGCACTTTGACGGTGCCGTCAGGCAGCTTCAGCATCTGCAATATAGAGGCCACGGTCCCGACGGTGAAAAGATCGTTTACACCCGGCTCATCCGTTGAAGCTTCTTTCTGCGCGACCAGCATAATTTTTTTATCATGGTCCATCGCCGCTTCCAGACAACGGATAGATTTTTCCCGCCCGACAAATAAGGGGATGACCATGTGCGGATAAACCACCACATCGCGCAGCGGCAATACGGGGATTTCAATGCGTTCAGAACGCTCAGGATTCATAGAGCTCTCTCTTAGTTTAATTTCCGCCAGGTAATCAGATGACACGACTGTGCTTCACGCCATCTATTAACATGTACGTCAGTATATGGGGATGTTTCCCCCACATTCAACGTCGAGAATAGAGGAAAAATGAAAGGGGAGATAAAATCCCCCCTTTTTGGTTAACTGACTGTATGCGAATGGTTAATTATTCACCAGATGCCTGTTGCGCTTCCGGCTTACCATAAATCAGCAGCGGTTTGCTCTGGCCATCAATTACCGATTCGTCGATAACCACTTTTTCGACATCTTCCATGGACGGCAGATCGTACATGGTATCGAGCAGTGCGGCTTCTACGATGGAACGCAGGCCACGGGCACCGGTTTTACGCGCCATCGCTTTCTTAGCGATAGCATCCAGCGCCTCGTCACGGAATTCCAGATCCACGCCTTCCAGATTAAACAGCGCCTGATACTGCTTGGTCAGGGCGTTTTTCGGCTCTTTAAGGATCTGAATCAGGGCTTCTTCGCTCAGTTCATTCAGCGTTGCTACAACTGGCAGACGACCGATGAACTCAGGGATCAGACCAAATTTGATCAGATCTTCCGGTTCTACCTGCGCCAGCAGTTCGCCTTCACTTGCTTTGTCGGACTTCGCTTTTACCGTCGCGCCAAAACCAATGCCGGAGCCGGTTTCTACACGATGGGAAATCACTTTATCCAGACCAGCAAACGCACCACCACAGATAAACAGTATCTTAGAGGTATCTACCTGCAAGAACTCCTGCTGCGGATGCTTACGCCCGCCCTGCGGTGGAACGGCAGCAACTGTACCTTCGATCAGTTTCAACAGTGCCTGCTGTACGCCTTCACCGGAAACGTCACGGGTAATAGACGGGTTGTCAGACTTACGTGAAATCTTGTCAATTTCATCGATGTAGACAATACCGCGCTGCGCTTTCTGTACGTCGTAGTCGCACTTCTGCAACAGCTTCTGAATGATGTTTTCAACGTCTTCGCCCACATAACCGGCTTCGGTCAGTGTAGTCGCATCGGCCATAGTGAACGGAACATCCAGCAGGCGTGCCAGCGTTTCAGCCAGCAGCGTTTTACCGGAACCGGTCGGACCGATCAGCAGAATGTTACTTTTACCCAACTCGACGCCATTGCTGGTATCGCCATTACGCAGACGTTTGTAGTGGTTGTATACCGCGACCGCCAGCACTTTTTTCGCCTGTTCCTGACCGATTACGTAATCGTCCAGATGGTTGCGAATTTCATGCGGCGTCGGTAGCGCACTGCGTTCACGATGCGGTGCAACTTCTTTAATCTCTTCGCGAATGATGTCGTTACATAAATCAACACATTCGTCGCAGATATACACGGATGGTCCGGCAATCAGCTTGCGCACTTCATGCTGGCTTTTGCCGCAAAAAGAGCAGTACAACAGTTTGCCTGAGCCATCTTTGCGTTTATCTGTCATGGGTCAAAACCTCTTCTTTGTTCTTTGTGCCGCACACGACGACGCAAATGCCATTCTCAGGCGCAAGTCGCTTATAGCGTTGTGCCGCCCTGGATAAGTATAGCGGCACAGTTGCGCCTCTGGCATCAATTACGATGGGTCAGAATCGAATCGACCAGACCGTATTCCACCGCTTCAGGGGCGGAAAGGAAGCGATCGCGCTCGGTATCTCGTTCAATCTGTTCCAATGATTGACCCGTATGGAGCGCCATAAGTTCATTCATGCGCCCTTTAACTTTCAAAATTTCACGGGCATGAATTTCGATATCGGTCGCCTGGCCCTGATAGCCGCCCAGCGGCTGGTGAATCATCACGCGCGAGTTCGGAAGGCAGAAACGTTTACCTTTTGCCCCTGCGGTCAGCAGGAATGCGCCCATCGAGGCCGCCTGGCCCATACAGATGGTGCTGACATCAGGCTTGATAAACTGCATGGTGTCATAGATAGACATCCCGGCAGTGATCACTCCGCCTGGGGAGTTAATGTACAGATAGATATCTTTTTCTGGGTTTTCCGCTTCCAGGAACAGCATCTGCGCCACAATCAGGTTAGCCATGTGGTCTTCAACCTGGCCAGTCAGAAAAATGACGCGTTCCTTAAGTAGACGAGAATAGATATCAAAAGAGCGCTCACCGCGTGAGGTCTGTTCAATGACCATCGGCACCAGCGCCATATGGGGTGCAAAGTTATCTCGTTCGCCGCTGTATGACATTTCCGTCTCCTGGATAAAATTGAAAAAACCTGCTGTACCGATTGTAACCTTATGGACGGATTATCAGCTAGTCCCTGTGTTATGGGTACGGCATCACCATATTTCAAGCATAACAATCTTTTGTTGTTACGCTAACACCGAAAGAGCGTTTTCGCACGGTTCCATGCAAAATTCATGACAAAAAAAAGCCCACCACCTGGCGGTGACGGGCCTTTGTGCGAATTTAGCGCGTTATGCTGCGGAAATTACGCCTGCTGGTTCATCAGCTCATTGAAAGTGGTTTCTTTTTCAGTCACTTTCGCTTTCGCCAGTACAGCTTCTACAGCCTGTTCTTCCAGAGCAACATTGCGCATGTTGTCCATCAGTTCTTTGTTTTTGCTGTAGAACTCGATAACTTCTTTCGGATCTTCGTACGCAGAAGCCATCTCTTCGATCAGACCTTTCACACGCTCTTCGTCAGCTTTCAGCTCGTTGGTGCGGATAACTTCGCCCAGCAGCAGGCCAACAACTACGCGGCGTTTAGCCTGTTCTTCGAACAGTTCACGCGGCAGTTCCAGCGCTTGTTTCTCATTGCCACCGAAACGCTGTGCAGCCTGACGACGCAGAACGTCGATTTCGCTGTCGATCAGCGCAGCCGGTACGTCGATGTCGTTAGCTTTTACCAGACCTTCGATCGCCTGAGACTTAACGCGGTTACGGATGGCGCTCTTCAGCTCGCGCTCCATGTTTTTACGCACTTCAGCGCGCAGACCTTCTACAGAACCATCTTCAACGCCGAAACGTTTGATGAATTCTGCAGTCAGTTCCGGCAGTTCACGCTCTTCAACTTTCTTCAGGTTGATAGCGAATTTCGCTGCTTTACCCTTCAGGTTTTCTGCGTGGTATTCTTCCGGGAAGGTCACGTCGATGGTGAACTCTTCGCCAGCTTTGTGGCCTTTGATACCGTCTTCAAAGCCCGGGATCATGCGACCCTGGCCCATCGCCAGTACGAAATCAGACGCTTTACCGCCTTCGAACTCTTCGCCGTCAACTGAACCGGTGAAGTCGATGGTTACGCGGTCTTCTGCTTCAACAGCGCCGTCTTTTTCTTTCCAGGTAGCCTGCTGTTTACGCAGAGTATCCAGCATGCCGTCAACGTCAGCGTCGGTCACTTCCACGATCGGTTTTTCAACTTCGATCGCTTCCAGGCCCTGCAGTTCAACTTCCGGATACACTTCAAACTCTACAGAGTAGGTGAAGTCTTCACCCAGCTTGTATTCGCCCGGAACATAGGTCGGTGCGCCAGCCGGATTGATTTTTTCTTTAATGATGGCGTCAATGAAGTTACGGCTCATCAGGTCGCCCAGAACGTCCTGGCGTACAGACGCGCCATAACGCTGAGCAACGATATTCATTGGCACTTTGCCTTTACGGAAGCCGTCAATACGTACTTTTTTCGCAACGTTGACCAGCTCGCTTTTAACAGCGGTTTCGATGCTGTCAGCAGCGATAGTAATCGTTACACGGCGGCCAAGGCCTTGAGTGGTTTCAACTGAAACTTGCATCTTGTTACCTCAAAAAATCACAGTGCTCGGTCAACTCTTACCCCGCAAGCACAGGTTGTTGGCTTCGCGGTACCGGGATGTTCTTATAATCAATCACATTCCCTGTTACCAGAATCATCCCGAAAGCATTCAAATAGGACGCGGCATTATAGCGGCATCACTTTTATGAGTCGAGAACGGTTATTGCGCGCTACCGCGTATTTTTTCACAATTCCCGGGGAATTTTCGTCTGAATGCTGGGCAAAAAGCACAAAATCCAGACAAAACAAAACGGCCCGCAGGCCGTTTTTCATAAAATCTTTAGCAACATACTGGAAAAGCGCTGACGGTTGCAAATGCGTTTTTACGCGATGCTTCCTGCTCCACGACAGGGAGGAGAGGCAAAAATGGTATCCTGCAACCCTTCCCATTCCTTAATAGTGTAAGTATGCAGAGCCAGCGCATGAACGGTAGTAGAGAGTTCCTCCGCTAAAGTACTGTAAATCATTCGATGACGATTCAGAAAACGTTCACCCGTAAAACGATCGCTGACCAGCACAACTTTAAAATGGCTTTCAGAGCCGGCTGGGACATTGTGACGATAGCTTTCATCCACAACTTCGAGGAATACGGGTTGGAACGCCGTCCTTAATTTTTCTTCTATCCGCTCACGTATCATCATGAAATATCTCCTCCGACAACGCTGAGATGTCACCCATCCCTTTAAATACTAGCCGCTTTTACCGTTACCATTACAGCTTAGCAACAAATATTTAGCTTTCGTCCCAGTTTTTCAGTCAACCGTATGAAGTTTACTGATTTAAAGATTAATTCGCAGGCTGCGCACGAGTGATTCTTTTACTCACGGTGATTATTTCGTCAACACGATGAATTTACATGCCTTACCCACTTCCCCTCGTCGTTGGCAATGTTATGATGGCGAGAATTTTTTACCAAACACGCTTACCAGTCTCTGAGAGCCAGAACATGTTCAAAAAAATCCTCTTCCCATTAGTTGCTCTGTTTATGCTTGCAGGATGCGCAACACCACCAACGACGATTGACGTTTCCCCAACGATGACGCTACCGCAGCAGGATCCAAGCCTGATGGGCGTCACCGTTAGCATTAATGGTGCCGATCAACGTACCGATCAGGCGCTGGCGAAAGTGACCCGCGATAATCAGATTGTCACCCTGACCGCCTCTCGCGATTTGCGTTTCCTGCTGCAAGAAGTGCTGGAAAAACAAATGACCGCGCGTGGTTACATGGTCGGCCCAAATGGTCCGGTTAATCTGCAAATCATCGTTAGCCAACTGTATGCTGACGTGTCCCAGGGTAACGTGCGTTACAATATCGCCACTAAAGCAGATATCGCCATCATCGCCACCGCGCAGAATGGCAACAAGATGACCAAAAACTATCGTGCCAGCTACAACGTTGAAGGCGCTTTTCAGGCTTCCAACAAAAATATCGCCGATGCGGTTAACAGTGTGCTGACCGACACCATTGCTGACATGTCTCAGGACACCAGCATTCACGAATTCATCAAGCAGAACGCGCGTTAATTTCTGCCCTCTGGCCCGGTGCAAGCCGGGCCTGTAGACGCCCATGTCCAGTCAATATTTACGTATTTTCCAACAGCCGCGTTCAGCCATTTTGCTGATCCTGGGTTTTGCTTCTGGGCTACCGCTAGCCCTGACATCCGGCACGTTACAGGCGTGGATGACCGTTGAGAATATCGATCTTAAAACCATCGGTTTCTTCTCTCTGGTAGGCCAGGCTTATGTATTTAAATTTCTCTGGTCCCCGCTGATGGACCGCTACACCCCACCGTTCCTCGGACGTCGGCGCGGTTGGCTGCTCGCGACACAAACTCTATTGTTACTGTCCATTGCGGCGATGGGTTTTCTCGAACCTGGCACCCAATTACGCTGGATGGCAGCTCTGGCGGTGGTGATCGCTTTTTGCTCCGCCTCCCAGGATATCGTCTTTGATGCCTGGAAAACGGATGTGCTGCCAGCGGAAGAACGCGGCGCAGGTGCGGCAATCAGCGTGCTGGGGTATCGCCTGGGGATGCTGGTATCCGGCGGCCTGGCTTTATGGCTGGCAGATAAATGGCTGGGCTGGCAAGGCATGTACTGGTTGATGGCAGCGCTGTTGATCCCCTGTATTATCGCGACACTGCTTGCACCAGAACCAACCGACACCATTCCTGTACCCAAAACGCTGGAACGGGCCGTTGTAGCACCATTGCGTGATTTCTTTGGCCGCAATAACGCATGGCTGATTCTGCTTTTAATCGTACTGTACAAACTGGGCGATGCTTTCGCCATGAGCCTGACAACCACGTTTTTGATTCGCGGCGTCGGATTTGATGCCGGCGAAGTGGGTGTAGTTAACAAAACGCTCGGTCTACTGGCGACCATCATCGGCGCATTGTTCGGCGGAATTTTGATGCAGCGCCTGTCATTGTTCCGTGCGCTCATGATTTTCGGACTTTTACAAGGAGCGTCCAACGCCGGTTACTGGCTACTTTCCGTGACTGATAAGCATCTCTACAGCATGGGCGCGGCTGTCTTTTTCGAAAATCTGTGTGGCGGGATGGGAACATCAGCATTTGTGGCGCTATTAATGACCCTGTGTAATAAGTCATTTTCCGCTACCCAGTTCGCCCTGCTCTCGGCGCTTTCTGCTGTAGGACGGGTTTATGTAGGGCCAGTAGCAGGTTGGTTTGTTGAAGCTCACGGCTGGCCGACGTTCTATCTGTTCTCTGTTGCCGCCGCCGTACCTGGACTTATTTTGCTACTGGTTTGCCGTCGCACGCTGGAGTACACATGGGTCAATAACGACTTTATCCCTCGTACCGGGTATCCGGCAGGTTATGCCTTTGCCATGTCGACGCTGGCAACGGGCGTCAGTCTGTTAGCAGTGTGGTTACTGCTATTGACGATGGACGCGCTGGATTTGACCCACTTCTCTTTCCTGCCTGCTCTGCTGGAAGTCGGCGTTTTAGTCGCCCTGGGCGGAGTCGTGCTTGGTGGTTTGCTGGATTATCTGGCACTACGAAAAACACATCTGACGTAATCTGTAAATATTATTTAGCTGTAGTAATCACCCGGCGTAATTATTACGGCTAAATAAACATCAGCATCGCTTAATAATATTTGTTCTTTTGTGCGGCTTAGATTTCTAAAATTATTGACGGCATTTATAGATTCTATTTTTCTTACACGATTCAGCTAATGACACTTTATTTCCCCTCACCTGAGTTGTCACTTCAATGATAATTATTTGTTAAATAATTGTTTTATTTTGAGATTGGTTATACCAATTGCCCTGCAACCCCCCTTCCGCGCGCCCCTTTCGTTATAACGCCCTTTTGCAACAGCTTCTTAAAACCAACTTGATATGTTTTGCAACATATGTGACCTGGCAGCCAAATCCAAGTAACAGGAATTTAATCATGTTTACAGTAATGTAACCTTCCCGTAAAATGCCCACACACTTTAAACGCCACCAGATCCCGTGGAATTGAGGTCGTTAAATGAGACTCAGGAAATACAATAAAAGTTTGGGATGGTTGTCATTATTTGCAGGCACTGTATTGCTCAGTGGTTGTAATTCTGCGCTGTTAGATCCCAAAGGACAGATTGGTCTGGAGCAACGTTCACTGATACTGACGGCATTTGGCCTGATGTTGATTGTCGTTATTCCCGCAATCTTGATGGCTGTTGGTTTCGCCTGGAAGTACCGTGCGAGCAATAAAGATGCTAAGTACAGCCCGAACTGGTCACACTCCAATAAAGTGGAAGCTGTGGTCTGGACGGTACCTATCTTAATCATCATCTTCCTTGCGGTACTGACCTGGAAAACTACTCACGCTCTTGAGCCTAGCAAGCCGCTGGCACATGACGAGAAGCCCATTACCATCGAAGTGGTTTCCATGGACTGGAAATGGTTCTTCATCTACCCGGAACAGGGAATTGCTACCGTGAATGAAATCGCTTTCCCGGCGAACACTCCGGTGTACTTCAAAGTGACCTCCAACTCCGTGATGAACTCCTTCTTCATTCCGCGTCTGGGTAGCCAGATTTATGCCATGGCCGGTATGCAGACTCGCCTGCATCTGATCGCCAACGAACCCGGTACTTATGACGGTATCTCCGCCAGCTACAGCGGTCCGGGCTTCTCAGGCATGAAGTTCAAAGCTATCGCAACGCCGGATCGCGCCGAATTCGACCAGTGGGTCGCAAAAGCGAAACAGTCACCGAACAGCATGTCTGACATGGCAGCGTTCGAAAAACTGGCCGCGCCTAGCGAATACAACCAGGTGGAATATTTCTCCAACGTGAAACCAGACTTGTTTGCCGATGTGATTAATAAGTTTATGGCTCACGGTAAGAGCATGGACATGACCCAGCCAGAAGGTGAGCACAGCGCACACGAAGGTATGGAAGGCATGGACATGAGCCACGCGGAATCCGCCCATTAAAGGGGTTGAGGAAGAATAAAGATGTTCGGAAAATTATCACTTGATGCAGTCCCGTACCATGAACCTATCGTCATGGTTACGATCGCTGGCATTATTTTGGGAGGTCTGGCGCTCGTTGGCCTGATCACTTACTTCGGTAAGTGGACCTACCTGTGGAAAGAGTGGCTGACCTCCGTCGACCATAAACGCCTCGGTATCATGTATATCATCGTGGCGATTGTGATGTTGCTGCGTGGTTTTGCTGACGCCATTATGATGCGTAGCCAACAGGCCCTTGCCTCGGCGGGTGAAGCGGGCTTCCTGCCACCTCACCACTACGATCAGATCTTCACCGCGCACGGCGTGATTATGATCTTCTTCGTGGCGATGCCTTTCGTTATCGGTCTGATGAACCTGGTGGTTCCGCTGCAGATCGGCGCGCGTGACGTTGCGTTCCCGTTCCTCAACAACTTAAGCTTCTGGTTTACCGTTGTTGGTGTGATTCTGGTTAACGTTTCTCTCGGCGTGGGCGAATTTGCGCAGACCGGCTGGCTGGCCTATCCACCACTATCGGGAATAGAGTACAGTCCGGGAGTCGGTGTCGATTACTGGATATGGAGTCTCCAGCTATCCGGTATAGGTACGACGCTAACCGGTATCAACTTCTTCGTTACCATTCTGAAGATGCGTGCACCGGGCATGACCATGTTCAAGATGCCGGTATTTACCTGGGCATCACTGTGCGCAAACATTCTGATTATTGCTTCCTTCCCAATTCTGACGGTTACCGTCGCGTTGTTGACCCTGGATCGCTATCTGGGCACCCATTTCTTTACCAACGATATGGGTGGCAACATGATGATGTACATCAACCTGATTTGGGCCTGGGGCCATCCGGAAGTTTACATCCTGATCCTGCCTGTTTTCGGTGTGTTCTCCGAAATTGCGGCAACCTTCTCGCGTAAACGCCTGTTTGGTTATACCTCGCTGGTATGGGCAACCGTCTGTATCACCGTGCTGTCGTTCATCGTCTGGCTGCACCACTTCTTTACGATGGGTGCGGGCGCGAACGTAAACGCCTTCTTTGGTATCACCACCATGATTATCGCCATCCCGACCGGGGTGAAGATCTTCAACTGGCTGTTCACCATGTATCAGGGCCGCATCGTGTTCCATTCTGCGATGCTGTGGACCATCGGTTTTATCGTCACCTTCTCGGTGGGCGGTATGACTGGCGTGCTGCTGGCAGTACCGGGCGCGGACTTCGTTCTGCATAACAGCCTGTTCCTGATTGCGCACTTCCATAACGTTATCATCGGCGGCGTGGTCTTCGGCTGCTTCGCAGGGATGACCTACTGGTGGCCTAAAGCGTTCGGTTTCAAACTGAACGAAACCTGGGGTAAACGCGCGTTCTGGTTCTGGATCATCGGCTTCTTCGTTGCCTTTATGCCGCTGTATGCGCTGGGCTTCATGGGCATGACTCGTCGCTTGAGCCAGCAGATTGACCCGCAGTTCCACACCATGCTGATGATTGCAGCCAGCGGTGCGGTACTGATTGCGCTGGGTATCCTCTGCCTCGTTATTCAGATGTACGTTTCCATTCGCGACCGCGACCAGAACCGTGACCTGACTGGCGACCCGTGGGGTGGCCGTACGCTGGAGTGGGCAACCTCTTCCCCGCCTCCGTTCTATAACTTTGCCATTGTGCCGCACGTTCACGAGCGTGATGCATTCTGGGAAATGAAAGAGAAAGGCGAAGCGTACAAAAAGCCTGACCACTATGAAGAAATTCATATGCCGAAAAACAGCGGCGCCGGTATCGTCATTGCGGCTTTCTCCACCATCTTCGGTTTCGCCATGATCTGGCATATCTGGTGGCTGGCGATTGTTGGCTTCGCAGGCATGATCATCACCTGGATCGTGAAAAGCTTCGACGAGGACGTGGATTACTACGTGCCGGTGGCAGAAATCGAAAAACTGGAAAACCAGCATTTCGATGAGATTACTAAGGCAGGGCTGAAAAATGGCAACTGATACTTTGACGCACGCGACTGCCCACGCGCACGAACACGGGCACCACGATGCAGGCGGAACCAAAATCTTCGGATTTTGGATCTACCTGATGAGCGACTGCATTCTGTTCTCTATTTTGTTTGCTACCTATGCCGTTCTGGTGAACGGCACCGCAGGCGGCCCGACAGGTAAGGACATTTTCGAACTGCCGTTCGTTCTGGTTGAAACTTTCTTGCTGTTGTTCAGCTCCATCACCTACGGCATGGCGGCTATCGCCATGTACAAAAACAACAAAAGCCAGGTTATCTCCTGGCTGGCGTTGACCTGGTTGTTTGGTGCCGGATTTATCGGGATGGAACTCTATGAATTCCATCACCTGATTGTTAACGGCATGGGCCCGGATCGCAGCGGCTTCCTGTCAGCGTTCTTTGCGCTGGTTGGTACCCACGGTCTGCACGTCACTTCCGGCCTTATCTGGATGGCGGTGCTGATGGTGCAAATCGCCCGTCGCGGCCTGACCAGCACTAACCGTACCCGCATCATGTGCCTGAGCTTGTTCTGGCACTTCCTGGATGTGGTTTGGATCTGTGTGTTCACTGTTGTTTATCTGATGGGGGCGATGTAATGAGTCATTCTAACGAACATAGCGGCGCATCCCATGGCAGCGTAAAAACCTACATGACAGGCTTTATCCTGTCGGTAATCCTGACGGTGATTCCGTTCTGGATGGTAATGACAGGAGCTGCCTCTCCGGCCGTAATTCTGGGAACAATCCTGGCAATGGCAGTGGTACAGGTTCTGGTGCATCTGGTGTGCTTCCTGCACATGAATACCAAATCAGATGAAGGCTGGAACATGACGGCGTTTGTCTTCACCGTGCTAATCATCGCTATCCTGGTTGTAGGCTCCATCTGGATTATGTGGAACCTCAACTACAACATGATGATGCACTAAGAGCGGCGGTTATGATGTTTAAGCAATACCTGCAAGTAACGAAACCAGGCATCATCTTTGGCAACCTGATCTCGGTGATTGGGGGATTCCTGTTGGCCTCAAAGGGCAGCATTGATTATCCCCTGTTTATCTACACGCTGGTTGGGGTGTCACTGGTTGTGGCGTCGGGTTGTGTGTTTAACAACTACATCGACAGGGATATCGACAGAAAGATGGAAAGGACGAAGAATCGGGTGCTGGTTAAAGGCCTGATCTCTCCTGCTGTCTCGCTGGTGTACGCCACCTTGCTGGGTATTGCTGGCTTTATGCTGCTGTGGTTTGGCGCGAATCCGCTGGCCTGCTGGCTGGGGGTGATGGGCTTCGTGGTTTATGTCGGCGTTTATAGCCTGTACATGAAACGCCACTCGGTCTACGGCACATTGATTGGTTCGCTCTCCGGCGCTGCGCCACCGGTGATCGGCTACTGTGCGGTAACCGGCGAGTTCGATAGCGGCGCAGCGATCCTGCTGGCTATCTTCAGCCTGTGGCAGATGCCTCACTCCTATGCCATCGCCATTTTCCGCTTTAAGGATTATCAGGCGGCGAACATTCCGGTACTGCCGGTGGTAAAAGGCATTTCGGTAGCGAAGAACCACATTACGCTGTATATCATCGCCTTTGCCGTTGCCACGCTGATGCTCTCTCTTGGCGGTTACGCTGGGTATAAATATCTGGTGGTCGCCGCAGCGGTTAGCGTCTGGTGGTTAGGCATGGCCCTACGCGGTTATAAAGTCGCTGATGACAGAATCTGGGCGCGTAAGCTGTTCGGCTTCTCTATCATCGCCATCACCGCCCTCTCGGTAATGATGTCCGTTGATTTTATGGTGCCGGACTCGCATACGCTGCTGGCGTCTGTTTGGTAAATCTTATCGTCATCAAAAAACCCGCTTACTCTGGCGGGTTTTTTATTGCCCCCACTTTTAGCAGATCCACTTCTTTACCCTTTATCGTTGCCGTTGCGGCAATAATGCGAGTCTTCACCTGTGAACACATTTTCGACTCAAAATCGGATCTATAAAGAAGGAGCAATGAATTGCTGCTAAACGAACCGATTATGTAATCAGTAAAGTTAATATTCAGCCGGTTTAAGCCGAAAGGCTTGAAACCAACCGTTTGGATAATTTCTTTACCAGACGGACTCTTAATGTTGTACGTAACACGAAGATTGGCCACTTCGCCTAATTTATTGGTTTCGGCAAAGAGGCTGTCCATACAGGAAAAGCTCTCATCTAAAAAATTATCCCGCATTCCAGAATGGGTAATTGTGATGGCTGGCAACATATCATCAACCGTTTTTCTGTCAATCATGTCTTTTCGACAGGCGGCAAGAAAGTTCTGCGGACCACCATAAATGTGGACACCCTTATCAAGATATTCCTTCGCTTTCTTACAATCTACCTCAACATACTGACCATTGGTGTACATCATACCCAATCTGGACCATGCTAAATTTATACCGTGTTGCGCGGCCTGATTAAATAACGCATACGCTTTGGCATAATCCACCCGCACCTGCTCACCGTCGTAGTAGATATCCCCCAGCGCTAACGGAGCTTCTCTGTCACCTTGTTTAGCGGCTAACTCGAACCATTTAATGGCTTCCTGAACGTTGGGTTTCGTATCGTAGCGGGGCTGATGATATTCCCAGCCTAACAGGCTTTGCGCGTCGACATCCCCCGACTCAGCCATTTTATGTAGTGTACTTATAACATCGGGGGCTGGCTTTTTACTGTATATGCTGTCATACAATTCATGCGCTTTCTCGCTTGCCACCACGCCTGGTGGAACTATCAGCATTAAAGAAAATAATATTCTTTTAGGCAACATAAAATATCCCTTATTTATCTTGCACCTGAATATGCTCTTCTTTTAACAAGTCGCGTTGTTTCCCATTCAGTATCGTCGTCGCAGATTTAACAGAATAAGTTAAATCATGAAAATCGCATAAATTACGATTATAAACTGGGATATCTATATAGGTCTGTCTTATATGAGTGGAGTTATTATACATATCCACGCCAAGTGTATTTAGACTAAAAGGCGGTACGACAATGGTATATTCTTCACTGATACCTTCACTTCCCTTTAGCTCAAGCGTCAACTGCAAATTAGTTATACCACTGATTTTATCAGCATTAATTTTAATACTGACATCGCATATTTTTGGTTTTTCATTTGCGTTAAAACCATAGGTCCCGTAATGTTTTAACGTGAGATAAGGTAAAATATCACCCTGTGTTTCTCGGATTTTCTGATCTTGATTACAACGGTTTAAATATTCATCCTTACTGAATTTCAATGAATATTTCCCCGCACCTTTTTCGTAATAATCCCAGGCCTTATCACAATCAAGCCTTTCACCTAATCCGTTGTAATACATCCAACTTAACCACAATGCGGCTTTTTTTGCCCCTTGCTGTTCAGCCTTGTTAAAAAGCACGCTCGCTTTAGAATAATCAACTTCGCCGGTCAACCCAGAATAGTATATATTCCCCAGGGCTACTAATGCTTTTTCGTCATTCTTATTTGCAGCTAATTCGTACCATTTTTTGGCTTCGACAGCATCAATCTTTAAACCAGCACTGCCAGTTTCGTAGGCATCGCCCATGGTATACTGCGCCATCGGATAACCTTTTTCTGCCGCAGTGCGAAACCATTGCAGTGCTTTCTTTTTGGTGTCTAAAGAACGTCTATCATCAGAAGGTGAAAAATCATCGAGATAAAGATTTCCGACAATATAATCCATTTTTGGGTCGTCTTCCTGCGCCCATAGAGTCGCCAGACGCAAAATTTCTGGTTTACTGAAACCAATTCGCCCCCAAAAAAGCAAATCATTCTCGGGTGCCTGACCGACATAACGACTGACAAATTCAATTAAACTCGCCCGTTTCGTTTTGTCTGTCTCGGCCCCGGATTTCAATTCATAGGCCTGATTGATTATTTTATTCATCAAATCAGGAGGAATATTAAGATCGTCAGTTTTCGACTTACTGGCATACATCTGTGCTCGTGTCACGTCCAGGGTTACGCCTTTACCATATTGAAAGAAATAACGTGCATTATAGCAACCGTATTCTCCCCCCTGGTTACAGGCTTTCTCATACCACTGAATCGCCTTTGGGATGTCAACAGATACTGTCACTCCGTGTTCATAAATAAATCCCAGTAGCACTAGCGCCTGCGTGTTATTGGAGTCAGCTAATTTTTGCAGTTCTTTTAACGCCATCCGATCTTTATTGACAATACGTTCATACAGTTGATTAATATCCGTTGAAGCATGACAAAAAGAAGCCAGAGACAAACCAAATGATAATAAAATAACTTTACCAGACCACATATATAACCCCTTATTATACCTAACCACCAAACATCCACTTCATGAATAAATACACTGCCATAACGGCCCAGGTAATAAGCAAGCATTTAAGCTGAAACAGCATAATCAGTGCCTCCTACACCTCTATTTATTGAGTTAAAATAACATCATCCTTTGATAAAAAGTTACATGCCACTCAATAAAGCCAAAAATAATGTCATTGCCTGGAGGATAAAATCATGTGAGATTTTCATTTGTTATATTTAACGCACAAAGTATTAATGGCAAGAATACGAAAGAAGCTCATACCTGACGTAAAAACCACTCTCTTATGTAATATTTACTCATTAACACTCTGTTTACCCAACATGCGCTCCGCACTACACTATGTGGGCAATTTTTTAAGAGGTGGTAATGAACGATTATAAAATGACGCCAGGTGAGCGGCGCGCGACCTGGGGTTTAGGGACCGTATTTTCATTGCGCATGCTGGGCATGTTTATGGTACTGCCGGTTCTGACTACGTACGGTATGGCACTGCAAGGGGCCAGCGAAGCGTTAATCGGTATTGCCATTGGTATTTATGGTTTGACCCAGGCCGTTTTTCAGATTCCGTTTGGCCTGCTTTCCGACCGCATTGGTCGCAAACCATTAATTGTCGGCGGACTGGCAGTGTTTGCTGCCGGCAGCGTTATTGCTGCGCTCTCTGACTCCATCTGGGGAATCATTCTGGGTCGTGCGTTACAAGGCTCCGGCGCCATAGCCGCAGCCGTTATGGCGTTGCTTTCCGATCTCACTCGCGAACAAAACCGCACCAAAGCGATGGCGTTTATTGGCGTGAGCTTCGGCATTACCTTCGCCATTGCGATGGTGCTTGGCCCGATCATTACTCACAAACTTGGGCTGCACGCGCTGTTCTGGATGATCGCTATTCTGGCAACGATCGGCATTGCGTTGACCATTTGGGTTGTACCTAACAGCAGCACGCACGTACTCAACCGTGAATCCGGGATGGTGAAAGGCAGTTTCAGCAAAGTGCTGGCAGAACCGCGGCTGCTGAAACTCAACCTTGGCATTATGTGTCTGCACATGCTGCTGATGTCGACGTTTGTTGCCCTGCCAGGGCAACTGGCTGATGCGGGTTTCCCGGCGGCTGAACACTGGAAGGTCTATCTGGCAACGATGTTAATCGCCTTTGGCTCTGTCGTGCCTTTCATTATCTACGCTGAAGTTAAGCGCAAAATGAAGCAAGTCTTTGTCTTCTGCGTCGGGTTGATCGTGGTTGCGGAAATTGTGTTGTGGAACGCACAAACGCAGTTCTGGCAACTGGTGGTCGGCGTGCAGCTTTTCTTTGTGGCGTTTAATTTGATGGAAGCCCTTCTGCCTTCGCTTATCAGTAAAGAGTCGCCAGCTGGTTACAAAGGTACGGCGATGGGTGTTTACTCCACCAGCCAGTTTCTTGGCGTGGCGATTGGCGGTGCGCTGGGCGGCTGGATTGACGGCATGTTTGACGGTCAGGGCGTATTTCTCGCTGGCGCAATGCTGGCAGCAGTGTGGCTGGCAGTCGCCAGTACCATGAAAGAACCGCCGTATGTTAGCAGTTTGCGCATTGAAATCCCGGCGGACATTGCCGCAAACGAGGCGTTAAAAGTGCGTTTACTGGAAACCGCAGGCGTCAAAGAAGTGTTGATTGCAGAAGAAGAACATTCAGCTTATGTGAAAATCGACAGCAAAGTGACGAATCGCTTTGAGGTTGAACAGGCAATTCGTCAGGCATAAAAAACGAGGCGAATTGCCTGCTGCGCTACGCTTATCAGGCCTACAAAGCTTCTGAGTTACAAACCTTTGTAGGCCGAATCAGGCGTTCATGCCGCATCTGACATGAACAAAGCGCATGTTGTCGCGATTAATCGCGGAAGTTTTTGAACTGGAACGGCTGACCGAGATCGCCACCGCGTACCATCGCCATGACAGCCTGCAAATCATCACGAGATTTACCCGTTACGCGGATCTCATCGCCCTGAATTTGCGCCTGCACTTTCAGTTTGCTGTCTTTGATCATCTTGACGATTTTCTTCTGGGTCGCGCTCTCAATGCCCTGTTTCAGTTTCGCTTCCACAAACCAGGTTTTACCGCTATGAACGATATTTTCCGGTACATCCAGCGAACTGCCTTCAATGCCGCGCTTCAGCAGCTTGGCACGCAGAATATCCAGCAACTGATTGACCTGGAAATCGGACTCGCTCAACACTTTGATGGTTTTGCTGGCGTCGTTCAGCTCAAATGAGGCTTCAACGTTACGGAAGTCAAAACGGGACTCCACTTCGCGGCTCGCGTTATCGACCGCGTTACGCGCTTCCTGAAGATCAACTTCAGAAACAATATCGAAAGATGGCATCTTTTCCTCTCCCTTCATTTTTGATGCGAAGCATAATACCTGCAAAGTTAAATAACCAACAGTCCTGCACCAGGACGTATCCCTTAATTGTGCATAGTCGCAACAGCATGCACAATTAAGGGATAGCCTTATTGAACACCCGGAGTGGTTGCGGGTGAGGAGGAACAATGAAAATTACCGTATTGGGATGCGGTGCCTTAGGGCAATTATGGCTTACAGCACTTTGCAAACAGGGTCACGAAGTTCAGGGCTGGCTGCGCGTACCGCAACCTTATTGTAGCGTGAATCTGGTTGAGACTGACGGTTCGATATTTAACGAGTCTCTGACCGCTAACGATCCCGATTTTCTGGCCACCAGCGACCTGTTACTGGTGACTCTGAAAGCCTGGCAGGTTTCCGATGCCGTCAAAAGTCTGGCGTCCACACTGCCTGTAACCACGCCAATACTGTTAATTCACAACGGCATGGGTACCATCGAAGAGTTGCAAAGCATTGAGCAGCCGTTACTGATGGGCACGACCACCCATGCGGCGCGCCGCGACGGAAATGTCATTATTCATGTGGCAAACGGTATCACGCATATTGGTCCGGCACGGCAACAGGACGGCGATTACAGTTATCTGGCGGATATTTTACAAACCGTGTTACCTGACGTCGCGTGGCATAACAATATTCGCGCCGAGCTGTGGCGCAAGCTGGCAGTCAACTGTGTGATTAATCCACTAACCGCCATCTGGAATTGCCCGAACGGTGAATTACGTCATCATCCGCAAGAAATTATGCAGATATGCGAAGAAGTCGCGGCAGTGATTGAACGCGAAGGGCATCATACTTCAGCGGAAGATTTGCGTGATTACGTGATGCAGGTGATTGATGCCACAGCGGAAAATATCTCGTCGATGTTGCAGGATATCCACGCGCTGCGCCACACTGAAATCGACTATATCAATGGTTTTCTCTTACGTCGCGCCCGCGCGCATGGGATTGCCGTACCGGAAAACACCCGCCTGTTTGAAATGGTAAAAAGAAAGGAGAGTGAATATGAGCGCATCGGCACTGGTTTGCCTCGCCCCTGGTAGTGAAGAGACTGAAGCCGTCACCACTATCGATCTGCTGGTTCGCGGCGGGATCAAAGTCACCACTGCCAGCGTCGCCAGCGATGGCAACCTGGCAATTACCTGCTCGCGCGGCGTGAAGCTGCTGGCGGATGCGCCGCTGGTCGAAGTTGCCGATGGCGAATATGACGTGATTGTGCTGCCTGGTGGCATTAAAGGCGCGGAATGTTTTCGCGATAGCACTCTGCTGGTTGAAACTGTTAAACAGTTCCACCGTTCCAGGCGTATCGTCGCGGCTATTTGCGCCGCGCCAGCCACCGTGCTGGTGCCGCACGATATCTTCCCGATTGGCAATATGACCGGCTTCCCGACGCTGAAAGATAAAATTCCCGCCGAACAATGGCAGGACAAGCGCGTCGTCTGGGATGCACGAGTAAAATTGCTGACCAGCCAGGGGCCGGGTACAGCTATCGACTTTGGTCTGAAAATTATTGACTTGCTGGTTGGACGTGAAAAAGCCCATGAAGTGGCATCACAACTGGTGATGGCGGCAGGAATTTATAATTATTACGAGTAGTGTCGGATGCGGCAAACGTCGCATCTGACCAGATGCGACGTAAAAACCACAAATTACGGGCGATATACCTTCACATTGTTAAAGCCCTGCTCGCGCAGATAGAGCGCCTGCAGGCGGCTCATCACCCCGCGCTCACACCACAGCAGCCAGGTTTTGTTCTGGTCGAGATCGCCAAATTTGGTGCTCAGTTTATAGAACGGCAGAGAAACCACATCAATCCCTTCAACTTTCAGCGGCTTATCTTCCTGTTCATCGATAGAACGGATATCGAGGATCACGTCGTTCGGACCGAAGCCATTGACGGTTTCCACTTCCACCACTTCCTGCTCGGTCTGCTGGGCGATTTCGCGGATATCAACGTTATTCGCTTCCTCAACCACTTTATCGAGAATGCTGAAGTCGAACTTCTCTTCTTCCGCTTCAATCTTCGATTTAACCGCTTTCACCGTCGGGCTTTTGGAGATCACACCGCAATATTCCGGCATAGTGCGAGCAAAGTCTTCAGTGCCAATCTGGCGGGCCAGGTTGATGATGTGCTCTTTGTCGTAAGAGATCAGCGGACGCAGGATCAGCGTATCGGAGACGTTATCAATCAGGCGCAGGTTGGTCAGCGTCTGGCTGGACACCTGACCCAGTGCTTCGCCGGTGACTAGCGCCTGTACGCCGTAACGTTCAGCCACTTTCGACGCGGCACGCACCATCATACGTTTGAGAATAACACCCATCTGACCGTCGTCGATTTTCTCGAGAATTTCCCCGACGACCGGTTCGAAATTAATAGCGACAAAACGCACGCGGTGGGAGCTGCCAAAGCGGTTCCACAGATAATGCGCCACCTGGCGAACGCCGATTTCATGCGCCGCGCCGCCGAGGTTAAAGAAGCAGTAATGCACACGGCAGCCGCGACGCATCAACATATAGCTGGATACACCGGAGTCGAAACCGCCGGAAATGAGCGACAGTACATCTTCCTGGGTGCCGATCGGGAAACCACCAATACCTTCGTAGCGACCTTTGATCAGCAGCAGACGATCGTCTTCCACTTCCAGATGGACAGTCACTTCCGGATTGGTCAGCTTCACGCGCGCGGATTCAATATGCTGATTTAAACCGCCGCCGACGTAACGTTCCACATCAATCGAACTAAAATCATGCTTACCGCGGCGCTTCACGCGCACGCAGAAGGTTTTGCCTTCCAGCTGATCGCGATACTGAACCAACGCTTTCTCGAAAATATCGTGCATGTCGGTAAACGGCACGTCTTCAACTTCGAGAATATGGTGGATACCCGGAATACGGGTCAGGGCGTCGCGAATGGCCAGACGCTGGTTTTCATCTTTCGCGCGAACTTCGATGTTATCCCAGTGGCGGACGACAGCGAGCGTCTCATCATAGTGCTTTAAAACGTTACGAATGTTCCCGGTAAGGATTTTTATAAAGCGCAAGCGCACAGATTGGCTTTTGATGGTGATTTCCGGGAACAATTTAATGATAAACTTCATGGCGGCAATGGTTCGTTGGCAAGTCTTAAGCGACTTGTATAGGGAAAAATACAGCAGCCCACACCTGCGGCTGCATCCAGGCGCGGAAGTATACCACTAACATCGCTTTGCTGCGCACATCACCTTACCATTGCGCGTTATTTGCTATTTGCCCTGAGTCCGTTACCATGACGGGGCGAAAAATATTGAGAGTCAGACATTCATTATGCCGAAGAAAAATGAGGCGCCCGCCAGCTTTGAAAAGGCGCTGAGCGAGCTGGAACAGATTGTAACCCGCCTGGAAAGTGGCGACCTGCCGCTGGAAGAGGCGCTGAACGAGTTCGAACGCGGCGTGCAGCTGGCACGTCAGGGGCAGGCCAAATTACAACAAGCCGAACAACGCGTACAAATTCTGCTGTCTGACAATGAAGACGCCTCTCTAACCCCTTTTACACCGGACAATGAGTAATGGACTTTCCGCAGCAACTCGAAGCCTGCGTTAAGCAGGCCAACCAGGCGCTGAGCCGTTTTATCGCCCCACTGCCCTTTCAGAACACTCCCGTGGTAGAAACCATGCAGTATGGCGCATTATTAGGTGGTAAGCGCCTGCGACCTTTCCTGGTTTATGCCACCGGTCAAATGCTCGGCGTAAGTCTGAATACTCTGGACGCACCCGCCGCCGCCGTAGAGTGTATCCACGCTTACTCATTAATTCATGATGATTTACCGGCAATGGATGATGACGATCTGCGTCGCGGCTTGCCGACCTGTCATGTGAAGTTTGGCGAAGCGAACGCGATTCTCGCTGGCGACGCTTTACAAACGCTGGCGTTCTCGATTTTAAGCGATGCCGATATGCCGGAAGTGTCGGACCGCGACAGGATTTCGATGATTTCTGAACTGGCGAGCGCCAGCGGTATTGCCGGAATGTGCGGTGGTCAGGCATTAGATTTAGATGCGGAAGGCAAACACGTACCTCTGGACGCACTCGAGCGTATTCATCGTCATAAAACCGGCGCATTGATTCGCGCCGCCGTTCGCCTTGGTGCATTAAGCGCCGGAGATAAAGGACGTCATGCTCTGCCAGTACTCGACAAGTACGCAGAGAGCATCGGCCTTGCCTTCCAGGTTCAGGATGACATCCTGGATGTGGTGGGAGATACTGCAACGTTGGGAAAACGCCAGGGTGCCGACCAGCAACTTGGTAAAAGTACCTACCCTGCACTTCTGGGTCTTGAGCAAGCCCGGAAGAAAGCCCGGGATCTGATCGACGATGCCCGTCAGTCGCTGAAACAACTGGCTGAACAGTCACTCGATACCTCGGCACTGGAAGCGCTAGCGGACTACATCATCCAGCGTAATAAATAAACAATAAGTATTAATAGGCCCCTGATGAGTTTTGATATTGCCAAATACCCGACCCTGGCACTGGTCGACTCCACCCAGGAGTTACGACTGTTGCCAAAAGAGAGTTTACCGAAACTCTGCGACGAACTGCGCCGCTATTTACTCGACAGCGTGAGCCGTTCCAGCGGGCACTTCGCCTCCGGGCTGGGCACGGTCGAACTGACCGTGGCGCTGCACTATGTCTACAACACCCCGTTTGACCAATTGATTTGGGATGTGGGGCATCAGGCTTATCCGCATAAAATTTTGACCGGACGCCGCGACAAAATCGGCACCATCCGTCAGAAAGGCGGCCTGCACCCGTTCCCGTGGCGCGGCGAAAGCGAATATGACGTATTAAGCGTCGGGCATTCATCAACCTCCATCAGTGCCGGAATTGGTATTGCGGTTGCTGCCGAGAAAGAAGGCAAAAATCGCCGCACCGTCTGTGTCATTGGCGATGGCGCGATTACCGCTGGCATGGCGTTTGAAGCGATGAATCACGCGGGCGATATCCGTCCTGATATGCTGGTGGTCCTCAACGACAATGAAATGTCGATTTCCGAAAATGTTGGCGCGCTCAACAACCATCTGGCGCAGCTGCTTTCCGGTAAGCTTTACTCTTCGCTGCGCGAAGGCGGGAAAAAAGTTTTCTCTGGCGTGCCGCCAATTAAAGAGCTACTCAAACGTACCGAAGAACATATTAAAGGCATGGTAGTGCCTGGCACATTGTTTGAAGAGCTGGGCTTTAACTACATCGGCCCGGTTGACGGTCACGATGTGCTGGGGCTTATCACCACACTGAAGAACATGCGCGACCTGAAAGGCCCGCAGTTCCTGCATATCATGACCAAAAAAGGTCGTGGTTATGAACCGGCAGAGAAAGACCCAATCACTTTCCACGCTGTACCTAAATTTGATCCCTCCAGCGGTTGTTTGCCGAAAAGTAGTGGCGGTTTGCCAAGCTATTCAAAAATCTTTGGCGACTGGCTGTGCGAAACGGCAGCGAAAGACAACAAGCTGATGGCGATTACTCCGGCGATGCGTGAAGGCTCCGGCATGGTCGAGTTTTCACGTAAATTCCCGGATCGCTACTTCGACGTGGCGATTGCCGAGCAACACGCAGTGACCTTTGCTGCGGGTCTGGCGATTGGTGGATACAAACCCATTGTCGCGATCTACTCCACCTTCCTGCAACGCGCCTATGATCAGGTGCTGCATGACGTGGCAATTCAAAAGCTTCCGGTCCTGTTCGCCATCGACCGTGCGGGCATTGTTGGTGCTGACGGTCAAACCCATCAGGGTGCTTTTGATCTCTCTTACCTGCGCTGCATTCCGGAAATGGTCATTATGACCCCGAGCGATGAAAACGAATGTCGCCAGATGCTCTATACCGGCTATCACTATAACGATGGCCCGTCAGCGGTGCGCTACCCGCGCGGCAACGCGGTCGGCGTGGAGCTGACGCCACTGGAAAAACTGCCAATTGGCAAAGGCATTGTGAAGCGTCGTGGCGAGAAACTGGCGATCCTTAACTTTGGTACGCTGATGCCAGAAGCGGCGAAAGTCGCCGAATCGCTGAACGCTACGCTGGTCGATATGCGTTTTGTGAAGCCGCTTGATGAAGCGTTAATTCTGGAAATGGCCGCCAGCCATGAGGCGCTGGTTACCGTTGAAGAAAACGCCATTATGGGTGGTGCAGGCAGCGGCGTGAACGAAGTGCTAATGGCCCATCGTAAACCAGTACCCGTGCTGAACATTGGCCTGCCGGATTTCTTTATTCCGCAAGGAACTCAGGAAGAAATGCGCGCCGAACTCGGCCTCGATGCCGCCGGTATGGAAGCCAAAATCAAGGTCTGGCTGGCATAATCCCTACTCCACTCCTGCTATGCTTAAGAAATTATTCATGGCAGGAGTGGCAGCATGCAATACAACCCCTTAGGAAAAACCGACCTTCGCGTTTCCCGACTTTGCCTCGGCTGTATGACCTTTGGCGAGCCAGATCGCGGTAATCACGCATGGACACTGCCGGAAGAGAGCAGCCGTCCCATCATTAAACGCGCGCTGGAAGGCGGCATAAATTTCTTTGATACCGCCAACAGTTATTCTGACGGCAGCAGCGAAGAGATCGTCGGTCGCGCACTGCGGGATTTCGCCCGTCGTGAAGACGTGGTCGTTGCCACCAAAGTGTTCCATCGCGTTGGTGATTTACCGGAAGGATTATCCCGTGCGCAAATTTTACGCTCTATCGACGACAGCCTGCGCCGTCTCGGCATGGATTATGTCGATATCCTGCAAATTCATCGCTGGGATTACAACACGCCGATCGAAGAGACGCTGGAAGCCCTGAACGACGTGGTAAAAGCCGGGAAAGCGCGTTATATCGGCGCGTCATCAATGCACGCCTCGCAGTTTGCTCAGGCGCTGGAACTGCAAAAACAGCACGGCTGGGCGCAGTTTGTCAGTATGCAGGATCACTACAATCTGATTTATCGCGAAGAAGAACGTGAGATGCTGCCGCTGTGTTATCAGGAGGGCGTGGCGGTGATTCCGTGGAGCCCGCTGGCACGGGGACGTCTGACTCGTCCGTGGGGAGAAACCACTGCACGGCTGGTGTCTGATGAGGTTGGGAAAAATCTCTATAAAGAAAGCGATGAAAATGACGCGCAGATCGCAGAGCGGTTAACGGGCGTCAGTGAAGAACTTGGTGCGACACGAGCACAAGTTGCGTTGGCCTGGTTGTTGAGTAAGCCGGGCATTGCCGCGCCGATTATCGGAACTTCGCGGGAAGAACAGCTTGATGAACTACTAAACGCGGTAGATATCACGTTGAAACCGGAACAGATTGCCGAACTGGAGACACCCTATAAACCGCATCCGATAGTGGGATTTAAATAGGTATGCAGGCCTGATAAGACGCAACAAGCGTCACATCAGGCTCTGGTGCAAAACTATGACAGAAGACCCAACGGCCAGTGATGACCGATAAAGTACAGGATGCCTGCGGAAATCACCCCGGCGACAATATCGTCGATCATGATCCCCATGCCGCCATGTACATTGCGATCAAACCAGCGGATCGGCCACGGTTTCCACATATCCAGAATACGGAAAATCACAAACCCGGCGGCGACCCACTGCCAGTCATTAGTCGGCAGCGCCATCAGAGTGATCCACATGCCGATAAATTCGTCCCAGACAATGCTGCCATGATCGTGCACGCCCATATCTTTCGCGGTCTGATGACAAAGATAAACGCCAATACAGATCCCAAGCATGACTACCAGCGAATAAAGCTGCCAGGGTAAAAAGGTCATCAGATACCAGAACGGAATCGCCGCCAGCGATCCCATCGTGCCAGGAACAATCGGGCTTAATCCACTTCCGAATCCGACGGCAAGCAAATGCCACGGATTACTCATCTTCAGGCGACTTTTCGCGACATCTTTATGGCGTGGCAAAATGGTCATATCCTTTCCAGTCTAACGTGACAGGTTCGCCGTCACGAACAAAACAGAGTCCTTCTATATCGGCGGTCATTTGCCCGATACAGGTAAATGGTACGCCCAGATGTCCCAAAGCGACATCCAACGCGCCACGGTTCAGTTCCGGCACAGTGAAACACAACTCGTAATCTTCGCCACCAGAGAGCGCCCAGCGCAGCGCCTGTTCCGGTTCAACATGACGTGAAAGTGCGTCAGAGAATGGTAACAACGCCAGGTCAATGCGTGCGCCGCAGTCGCTGGCTTTCACGATATGCCCGAGATCGGAAATCAGACCATCAGAGAGATCGATGGCTGAATTTGCCAGATCGCGCAATGCCTGTCCCTGTAAAATACGCGGCGACGGACGGAGGTGACGTTTGACCAAGTAGTCAGCATCTTTGCCATCCGCCACGTGGAGACGATTTTGCAAAATCGCCAGCCCGGCGGCGCTATCGCCCGGTGTACCGGTCACATAAATCCAGTCACCCGGTTTCGCCCCAGAGCGCGTTAAGGCTCGTCCCATCGGAACAAAGCCGTGGATACCCAACGTCATTGATAATGGCCCACGCGTGGTGTCGCCGCCAATGAGTTGCATATCGTAATAATTGAGGAGCTCAAACAAACTGTCGCTGAAGGACTCAAGCCACGATTCGTCTACGTCCGGTAAAGTTAATGCCAGCGTCAACCAGGCCGGATCGGCGCCCATCGCTGCCAGATCGCTTAGGTTTACCGCCAGTGCTTTATATGCCAGATCCGCAGGATCGATATCAGGGAGGAAATGGTTGCCCGCCACCAGCGTATCAGTGCTGATCGCCAGGGTCTGTTTCTCGGGGATATTGAGAAGTGCGCAATCGTCGCCAATGCCAAGTTCGACATCAAGACGAGAGCTTCTTACACGGTCAAAATAACGGGCAATCAGGGAGAACTCGCCACATGCCATACGTTATGCCTCAGCAGGTAAAAAAGAAAAGGCCGGCGAGTGCGGAACTGTTTTTCCGTTACTCTGCCGGCCTGGATATCACTTTTTGTTAGGGCGAATCACAGGTGCTGCTTTATCCAGTACGCCATTGACGAACTTATGGCTGTCTTCTGCGCCGAACGATTTCGCCAGTTCGATCGCTTCGTTAATGGCCACTTTGTACGGCACATCGCTACGTTTAGACAACTCGTACAGCGCAATGCGCAGTACCGCTTTTTCTACCTGGCCCAGCTCTTCCAGCAGGCGAGACAGATATGGCTTCATCAGTCCGTCGAGGTATGCGGTGTTAGTCGCCACCCCGGCCAGCAGCTCACGGAAGTACAGGATGTCAACGTCTTTTACATCCTGTTCAGCCAGGAACTGGTATTCAACATCAGCGATGTCGTTCTGGGACAACTGCCAGGAGTAGAGCGCCTGGACGGCACACTCACGAGCGCGGCGACGAGCAGCAGGTTTCACGGATTTCCCCTTACTAATTTCAGGCCTTGATGGCTTTCAATACATTAATCATTTCAAGCGCGGTCAGTGCAGCTTCTGCACCTTTGTTACCAGCTTTGGTGCCAGCACGTTCGATCGCTTGTTCAATGCTTTCAGTGGTCAAAACCCCAAAAGCAACCGGAATTTCGCTGTCCTGGGCAACATGCGCCAGGCCGTTGCTTGCACCACCAGCGACATATTCAAAGTGGGCAGTGCCACCACGAATAACCGTCCCCAGCGCAATCACCGCGTCGTATTTACCGGTTTTAGCCAGTGCACCCGCCGCCAGCGGCAGCTCATAGGCACCAGGCACCCAAACAACGGTAATATTTTCATCTTTTACCTGACCGATACGTTTCAGTGCGTCAATTGCACCTTCCAGCAGGCTGTCATTGATAAAGTTGTTGAAACGCGCAATGGTGATGGCGACGCGAGCGTCCGGGGTAGCAACGTTAGCTTCAATAATGTTCATTTTCTTCCTTCGGGTTCGAGTATGGCCCCGCAGGGGGGCGGATTTTAGCATAATATTTCGTGCGCTGCTTCCCTTTCGAGCCGGGAGATCATGCACCCACTAAATGCAGGCAAACATCCGGGCCTACATGACGTATCTCTTTGAATTTAAATTGGGGCGCGTCGGCTAATTTCTCAAGCCCCGGCAGCGTACATAATCCGCGGGCGTCGCTGCCTAATAGTTTAGGTGCGATATAGACAATCAGCTCATCGACTAAACCCGCCTGTAGCAATGCGCCAGCGAGCGTTGGCCCCGCTTCCACCCAGATACTGTTAATCTGTTGCTTGCCGAGTTGCATCATCAGCACAACCAGATCCAGATGACCTTTATGCTTTGGAATCAGCAAAGTACGCACCGTTTCCGGCCATTCACGAGAATCTTCCTGCGTACGCGCGAACCAGGTTTCGCCCGGCTGTTGCACGATGCGGTGTTCCGGCGTCACGCGATTTTGGCTATCAATCACAATACGTACCGGCTGACGGAGATTTTGTTGCGGATAGAGCGCCCGAGTGTGTTCATCCAGTTCAGACCAACGCACCGTTAAGGCTGGATCGTCCGCCAGCACCGTGGCGCTGCTGGTTAAAATGGCATGACTTTGCGCGCGCAGTCGTTGTACATCGCGTCGAGCCTGAGGTGAAGTGATCCACTGGCTTTCACCGCTGGCCATCGCAGTGCGGCCATCTAGCGACGCGCCGAGTTTCAACTGTATATAAGGAAAGCCGGTGCGCATGCGCTTGAGGAAGCCTTTATTCAATTGCTCGGCTTCGCTAATCATCAGGCCGTGGCTGACGTCAATGCCAGCTTGTTGCAAACGGTAAAGTCCACGCCCAGCGACCTGCGGATTAGGGTCCTGCATCGCAGCCACAACGCGCACCACGCCAGCAGCAATTAATGCGTCACAACACGGTGGCGTACGACCATGATGACTACAAGGTTCGAGTGTCACATACGCCGTTGCGCCTTTGGCTTTTTCACCTGCCATGCGCAACGCGTGTACCTCTGCATGCGGTTCGCCCGCGCGGTGATGGTAACCTTCACCGACAATTTCGCCATCTTTCACAATGACGCAACCGACATTCGGGTTAGGGTGAGTGGTGAAGCGCCCTCGTTGCGCCAGCTTTAGCGCCCGCGCCATGTATAACTCGTCCTGCACGGTTTAATCCTCCAGGCGCGCAATCTCTTCGCCAAATTCTTTGATATCTTCGAAACTGCGATAGACAGAGGCAAAACGGATATAGGCGACTTTATCGAGCTTTTTCAATTGCTCCATCACCAGATTGCCAATCATTTTGCTCGGCACTTCGCGCTCACCGGTGGCGCGGAGTTGCGATTTAATATGGTTGATCGCCATTTCGACGTCATCGGAACTCACCGGACGTTTTTCCAGCGCCCGCAGCATTCCGCTACGCAATTTTTCTTCATTAAACGGTTCGCGCACGTCGTTGCTTTTCACGACACGCGGCATAACCAGTTCCGCAACTTCAAAAGTAGTGAAACGTTCATTACACACCAGACACTGCCGACGGCGGCGTACGGAAGAGCCCTCGCTCACGAGACGAGAGTCAATTACCTTAGTGTCCACGGCGAAACAGAATGGGCAATGCATACGGCGTCCTGACCAGGTGGTTAATAGAAATCTATTTTACCCTGAACTGACGATACAACAAAGGCGCAACGCTTTTGAGATAAAGGATCGATGCTTTCACGGCTTTAAGCCTCTACCATTAGACTTATTGAGATGAGAAAGGGACGACCTATGAACATTAAAGTATGTTTTCGACTATTCCTGCTGGGAAGCCTGTTCAGCCTGAGCGCCTGCGTACAGCAAAGCGAAGTGCGCCAGATGAAACACAGCGTCAACACGTTGAATAAAGAGATGACTCAGCTCAACAAAGAAACCGTCAAAATCACCCAGCAAAATACGCTGAACGCAAAATCCAGCAGTGGGGTTTACCTGTTGCCTGGTGCAAATACACCGGCACGGCTGGAAAGCCAAATTGGCACTTTACGTATGTCGCTGGTGAATATTACGCCAATTGCAGATGGCACCACTCTGACGCTGCGTATTCAGGGTGAGTCCAATGATCCCTTACCCGCTTTCAGCGGAACCGTTGAATATGGGCAAATTCAGGGAACAATCGACAGCTTTCAGGAAATCAATGTGCAGAATCAATTGATTAACGCGCCGGCCAGCCTCCTCGCGCCCAGTGATGTTGACATTCCGTTACAGTTAAAGGGCATTTCTGTGGATCAGTTAGGCTTTGTACGCATCCACGACATTCAACCTGTTATGCAGTAAACGTTTTTCGGGGCGTTTTGTGCGTCCCGCAACATCCTCCCCATCATTTTGTTACTCTGCTTACATCACCCAGATTGATAGTAAAAGTTTGCAACAAGGGTGAAAGTCAGTACAATTCCCGCCCGAATATGTGTATTCGTGAACGCAATCGATTACGTAAATGATAGAACTGTGAAATACAACATATTTTTGTGAGCAATGATTTTTATAATAGGCTCCTCTGTATAGGAAATATTTAGAAACGCAATTTGCGCCTTTTTCACTCCCGTAAGGGATTTTCAAACAGTGGCATACATATGAAAAAAACATTACTGGCAGCCGGTGCGGTACTGGCGCTCTCTTCGTCTTTTACTGTCAACGCAGCTGAAAACGATAAACCGCAGTACCTTTCCGACTGGTGGCACCAGAGCGTTAACGTAGTTGGTAGCTATCACACTCGTTTCGGACCGCAGATCCGTAACGATACTTACCTGGAGTATGAAGCATTCGCTAAAAAAGACTGGTTCGATTTCTATGGTTACGCGGATGCGCCGGTATTCTTCGGCGGTAACTCCGATGCCAAAGGTATCTGGAACCACGGTTCTCCGCTGTTTATGGAAATCGAACCGCGTTTCTCCATCGATAAGCTGACCAATACTGACCTTAGCTTCGGTCCGTTCAAAGAGTGGTACTTCGCGAACAACTACATTTACGACATGGGCCGTAACAAAGATGGTCGCCAGAGCACCTGGTATATGGGTCTGGGTACTGACATCGACACTGGCCTGCCGATGAGCCTGTCCATGAACGTGTATGCGAAATACCAGTGGCAGAACTACGGCGCAGCGAACGAAAACGAGTGGGACGGTTACCGTTTCAAAATTAAATACTTTGTGCCGATTACCGATCTGTGGGGCGGTCAGCTGAGCTACATCGGCTTCACCAACTTCGACTGGGGTTCCGATCTGGGTGATGACAGCGGTAACGCAATCAACGGTATTAAGACGCGCAGCAATAACTCCATCGCTTCCAGCCATATTCTGGCGCTGAACTACGATCACTGGCACTACTCTGTCGTTGCACGTTACTGGCATGACGGTGGTCAGTGGAACGATGATGCAGAGCTGAACTTCGGTAACGGCAACTTCAACGTTCGCTCTACCGGCTGGGGTGGTTACCTGGTGGTAGGTTACAACTTCTGATTGTGAAAATGCCGGGATTTATTCCCGGCATTTCAGATTGTCGACAACGTGCGCTTTGTTCATGCCGGATGCGGAGTAAACGCCTTATCTGGTCTACAAAAGCACGCAAATTCAATACATTGCTGAGATTACGTAGGTCTGATAAGCGTAGCGCATCAGGCAATTTTTCGTTTGTCACAAAGCTCAAATAGCGGATTTTATATCCGGCATTTTTTATTACTTCTTCTTATTCATCATCGCTTTTAAATCAGCAAACGGGTTGTATTTCGCTTCACCGACATCTTTCTGCGCATCTTCCCCTGCGATAACCGTCGTACCATACTGATCCGCTTCGGTATATTTCGAATGCTCATGATCATGGCAATAGAGACAAAGCAATTCCCAGTTACTACCATCTTCCGGATTATTGGTATGGTCGTGATCAATATGGTGAACGGTAAGTTCACGCAGGTTGGAATAGACAAACTCGCGGGAACAGCGACCGCAGACCCACGGATAGAGTTTTAATGCTTTTTCGCGATAGCCGCTTTCTAACCGCGCATAGTTTTTTGGGATGATAGCCATGAAAAGTTACCTGGATGAAATGTAGGGTTACGCGCAGTTTCCCAAGATGCGGGGATTTTCGCAATCCTGAGTAAAGAAATTCTCACATTACCAGTGACGGCGAGGTTCCATCTGCTGATGAAGAATACGCGCAATGAGAATGTCATCTACTCTTATAATGTAATAAACAGTGTGAAACCTGAATGCGATCTTCTTTACCTCTGGAATCGCATCATAGTCTTGCCCTATCTCGGGCATTTGAGAGAGTGTATCCAGAAAAATGCCGAGAGAGTCGGTATAGCGATCCGCCTGCTCCTCACAAAACTTTCCCAGCGTGTAGTCATAGATCCCTCTGAAATCTTCAACAGCTTTTCCGCTAAGCTTATACACGATGTTTTTGCTTCCTTTCTGCCGCGATATCACGAAGCGTCATCGAACTTTCACCGCTCTCAAGACCTTCAATAACAGCATTTCTGACAGCTTCATCCCTGGATTCTTGTTGTTCCAATAGACGAAGCGCCGAACGCATCACTTCACTAGCCGAGCCATAACGACCAGACTGAACCATCCGGGTAATAAAACTATCTAATTGTTCGCCAACGCTTACTGAGGTAATTTTGCGCATAAGCGATCTCCACGTATTAACTATTAATACAAAGTATATGTCAGAACTCTTTCTACAACCAAAGCTGTATTCAGTACAATAAGCAACAATCGAAAAAAAACCGCAGCGTAAATACGCCACGGTTTTTTAACTGAACGGATTTAAAAACACCCTTACGGCAGAATTGACGGCTGGTCCGCCCCTTCTTTTTCCACTTTCTGTTGCAGCATATGCTCACGCTTCATACCCAGTTTCAGGGCCAGCGCAGATGCAACATAGATGGAAGATGCGGTACCGATGGTTACACCAATCAGCATGGTCAGCGAGAAGCCTTCCAGCACCGGGCCACCGAAGAGATACAGCATCAGGATAACCATCAAGGTGGTACCGGATGTGATCAAAGTACGGTGCAGCGTCTGGGTCAAGGACACGTTAAAGATTTCGTAAGGCGTACCGCGACGGATTTTGCGGAAGTTTTCACGAATACGGTCCGATACCACGATACTGTCGTTAAGCGAGTAACCGATAACCGACATCAACGATGCCACAATGGTCAGGTCAATCTCGATATGGAATAACGACAAAATACCCAGCGTAATGATAACGTCGTGCGCCAGCGCGATTACTACCCCTGCCGCCAGTCGCCACTCAAAGCGGAAACCGACATATACAAGGATAGACAGCAGTGCCGCCATCAGCGCCATCGCACCGGTTTGCGCAAGGTCTGCCCCTACGCTCGGACCGACGAACTCAATACGCTTCACCGCCGCGTTCTGATTGGTAGCTTCGTTAATCACCTTCAGAACTTTGCTGCCCAGCACCTGACCACCGGTTTCGCCTTCAGCTGGCGGCATGCGGACCATGATGTCGTGGCTGCTACCGAAGTTTTGCAGCATCGGCTCTTCAAAGCCCGCTTTCTGCAATGCATCACGCATTACATCGATTTCAGCCGGTTTTTCAAGCGTAATTTCAATAACCGTACCACCGGTGAAATCCAGCCCCCAGTTAAAACCGCGCACGCCCATAATGACGATCGCGGCGATTAACAGCAGACCAGAGATGCCGAAAGCCCAGTAGTCCCAGCGCATAAAGTCATAGACTTTACGGCCGTGGTTTAGTTGTTCAACAGTATATTCCTGTGCCACATCGCACTCCTCAGATTGACAGCTTCTTGACGCGCTTGCCGCCATATAGCAGGTTTACGATGGCACGCGTACCGACAATCGCGGTAAACATCGACGTCGCCACACCGATACCGGTAGTAATCGCGAACCCTTTAATTGCCCCGGTACCCACTGCGTACAGGATGATGACTTTAATCAGCGTGGTGATGTTCGCATCGAAGATGGAACTGAACGCGCCACGATAACCTTCATCAATTGCCTGCTGAACAGTACGCCCGTTGCTTAACTCTTCTTTAATACGTTCGTTGATCAGTACGTTCGCATCGACCGCTACCGCAAGGGTTAAGACGATACCCGCGATCCCCGGCATACTCAGCGTCGCGCCAGGCAGCAGCGACATAATGCCGACAATCAAGATCAAGTTCGCAATCAGAGCACTGGTCGCAATCAGACCAAACTTCTTATAGAAGATGATCATGAACAGAATAGAAACCAGCAGACCGGCGAGACATGCCTCCAGCCCCTGTTCAATGTTCTGCATACCCAGGGTCGGACCAATGGTACGTTCTTCAACAATCTGAATCGGTGCAATCAACGCACCGGCACGCAGCAGCAGCGACAGCTGACGCGCTTCGTTCGGGTTGTTGATACCAGTGATACGGAAGCTGTTACCCAGACGAGACTGGATATTCGCGATGTTAATCACCTCTTCCTGTTTCACCAGAACCGCACGACCATTAGCATCTTTCTTACCGCTGTCTTTATACTCCACAAACAGGGTCGCCATCGGTTTGCCGATGTTGTCCTTAGTGAAGTTAGACATGATGTTACCACCTGCGCTGTCGAGCGAGATGTTAACCTGCGGCTGGTTGTATTCGTCCTGGCTGGAAGTGGAATCGGTGATATGGTCACCGGTCAGAATCACGCGTTTGTACAGCACAACCGGCTGACCTTCGCGGGTCTGTTTCACTTCAGAGTCGCCCGGTACGCGTCCAGATGCAGCAGCAGCCTGGTCAACGTTGGTATTCACCAGACGGAATTCCAGCGTCGCGGTAGCGCCAAGAATTTCTTTCGCACGTGCAGTATCCTGAATACCTGGCAGCTCAACGACAATGCGGTCTGCGCCCTGACGTTGTACTACAGGCTCCGCCACACCAAGCTGGTTTACACGGTTACGCAGGATGTTAATGTTCTGCTGCACCGCATATTCACGCGCTTCACTGAGACGCGCATCGCTCATGACCGCACGCAGCTGGTTGCTACCCTGGCTGCTAATGACCAGATCGGGATGACGCTTGCTCAGATATGCAATAGCTTCATCACGGGCGTTGCCATCGCGAAAAGTGATGCTCAGACCGTAATTATTTTCTTTACGAACAGTGGTATACGGGATGCCTTTTTCACGCAGATCGCTGCGCAGGCTATCGATATTTTGTTCCTGGAGTTTGCCAAGCGCAGTGTCCATATCCACTTCCATCAGGAAGTGAACGCCGCCACGCAAGTCAAGACCGAGCTTCATCGGCTCAGCGTGAATAGCTGCCAGCCAGCGCGGCGTGGCCGGGGCAAGGTTAAGCGCCACGACATATTTGTCACCCAGAATGCCCATTAATGCTTCACGAGCGCGTAGCTGGGTGTCAGTGGAGTCGAAGCGCGCAAGAATAGCGCCCTCTTCCAGTGCCACAGACTTAGCAGTTATTTTTTCTTCTTGTAACGTTTTCTGGACCTGGATCAGCGTTTGCTCACTGGCGGCGACTCCGCGCGCGCCAGTGATCTGAACAGCCGGATCCTCACCAAACAGGTTGGGAAGCGCATACAGCAGACCGATGACAATCACCACGATCAGCATGACGTACTTCCACAAAGGATAACGGTTTAACACGGCAATTCCCTTAGGGAAAAATTTTAATTACAGCGCCTTCATGGTGCCTTTCGGCAGAACGGCGGCTACGAAGTCACGTTTAATAACTACTTCAGTGGTGTCATTCAGCGCGATAGCAATGTAGCCGTTTTCTGCTACTTTGGTTACGCGACCGACCAGGCCACCGTTCGTCAGCACTTCATCACCTTTCGCGATGGAGTCCATCAGCTTTTTGTGTTCTTTGGTGCGCTTCTGCTGTGGGCGCAGGATCATGAAATAGAAAATCAGACCGAATACCACCAGCATCAAAATCAAAGACATCGGGCTACCTTGTGCCGGAGCACCCGTTGCCGCTACCGCATCAGAAATAAAAAAGCTCATTAAATTTCCCTCATTATTAATATTAATCAACGTTCAAAGGTGGTACTTCTCGCCCCTGACGCTGGTAAAAATCAGCTACGAAGCTCTCTAATTTACCCTCTTCAATAGCCTTGCGTAAACCCGCCATCAAACGCTGGTAGTAACGAAGGTTATGAATGGTGTTGAGTCGCGCGCCTAATATTTCGTTGCAACGGTCGAGATGATGCAAGTAGGCACGTGAATAATTGCGACAGGTGTAGCAATCACACTCAGGATCGAGCGGGCCAGTGTCGCTCTTATACTTCGCATTGCGGATTTTCACCACGCCATCGGTCACGAACAGATGACCGTTACGCGCATTACGTGTTGGCATTACGCAGTCAAACATATCGATACCGCGGCGCACGCCTTCAACCAGGTCTTCCGGTTTACCAACGCCCATCAGGTAACGTGGTTTGTCTGCCGGAATTTGCGGACACACATGCTCCAGGATACGGTGCATATCTGCTTTCGGCTCACCCACTGCCAGACCGCCGACAGCGTAGCCATCAAAACCGATATCTACCAGACCTTTAACAGAGATATCACGTAAATCTTCGTAAACGCTGCCCTGAATGATACCAAAGAGCGCATTTTTGTTGCCGAGACTGTCAAAACGCTCGCGGCTACGCTTCGCCCAACGCAGCGACATCTCCATAGAGCGCTTCGCGTAATCCCAGTCAGCAGGATACGGCGTACACTCGTCAAAAATCATGACGATGTCTGAGCCAAGATCGTATTGAATCTCCATCGATTTTTCGGGATCGAGGAAAATCGGATCGCCGTTGATGGGGTTACGGAAGTGCACGCCCTGTTCGGTGATTTTACGAATATCGCCAAGACTGAAGACCTGGAAGCCGCCGGAGTCGGTAAGGATCGGGCCTTTCCACTGCATAAAATCGTGCAGATCGCCATGCAGTTTCATAATTTCCTGGCCCGGGCGCAGCCACAGGTGGAAAGTGTTACCCAGAATAATTTGCGCGCCAGTGGCTTCAACTTCTTCCGGCGTCATCCCTTTTACGGTGCCGTAGGTGCCAACAGGCATAAAACAAGGCGTTTCCACTACGCCACGATCGAAGACCAGGCGGCCACGGCGTGCGCGACCGTCGGTGGTGTCCAGTTCAAATTTCATTTTTTCTCCACTACGTCAGAAAAACAGTCCAACGTTTAAACCAGCGCCGCGGAATTACTCCCCGACGCGCTCATTAATTGCCTGCGGATTGTACGTGATAAACATCGCATCACCGTAACTAAAAAAGCGATATTTCTCTTCTACTGCCGCTTTATAGGCGTTCATGGTGTGTTGATAACCGGCAAATGCGGAAACCAGCATAATCAGCGTTGACTCCGGCAGATGGAAGTTAGTCACCAGCGCATCGACTACTTTGTACTGGAAGCCGGGATAGATAAAGATTTGTGTATCATCGAAAAACGGTTCAATCAGATCGTTTTTCGCCGCCTGGGCCGCGCTCTCAAGCGAGCGAACAGAGGTGGTGCCAACCGCAATCACCCGGTTACCACGCGCTTTCGCAGCCAGCACTGCGTCAACCACATCCTGCGGCACTTCTGCATATTCCGAGTGCATGATGTGGTCTTCAATGGTGTCGACGCGTACCGGCTGGAACGTACCCGCCCCCACATGCAGGGTCACGAATGCCATCTCCACGCCTTTGGCGCGTAATTTTTCCAGCAGCGGTTCGTCAAAGTGCAGTCCGGCGGTCGGTGCTGCTACCGCGCCTGGTTTTTCGCTATAAACCGTTTGATAAAGTTCGCGGTCTGCATCTTCGTCCGGACGGTCGATGTACGGCGGCAGTGGCATATGGCCGATGCTGTTGAGAATATCCAGCACCGAGCGCTCATCGTTAAATTCGACTTCAAACAGCGCGCCGTGACGAGCGGTCATTGTTGCTTTGATGCTTTCATCATCGCCCAGCAGTAGCTCCGCGCCCGGTTTTGGCGCTTTCGAGGCGCGAATATGCGCGAGAATGCGTTTGTCGTCGAGCATCCGCTCAACCAGCACTTCAATTTTACCGCCAGTGGCTTTACGCCCAAACAGGCGCGCCGGGATCACGCGAGTATTGTTAAAAACCAGAAGATCGCCGGGGTTGAGCTTGTCGAATAAATCGGTGAAAGTACCGTGCGTCAGCGCGCCCGTCGGCCCGTCCAGCGACAGTAAACGACAGCTACTGCGTTCAGGCATGGGATAGTGGGCAATCAGGGATTCGGGCAATTCAAAGGAGAAATCGGTAACGCGCATGACACTGACTCAGACTAAAATAAGAGGCGGGTAGTCTAGTGCCGGGGCGCTCTCCCTGCAACCTTTACCCCCCTTTGGATAGAATATAATCGATGAATTTTTTAGCTCACCTGCATTTAGCCCATCTCGCTGAAAGTTCGCTTTCCGGCAATTTACTGGCTGATTTTGTTCGCGGAAATCCTGACGAAAGTTTTCCGCCCGACGTGGTTGCAGGTATTCATATGCATCGGCGTATCGATGTGTTAACCGACAATCTGCCGGAAGTCCGCGAAGCGCGGGAGTGGTTTCGCAACGAAACTCGCCGCGTTGCGCCTATTACGCTGGATGTGATGTGGGATCACTTTCTTTCCCGCCACTGGTCGCAGCTGTCGCCGGACTTTCCGCTACAGAAATTTGTCTGTTATGCCCGCGAACAAGTGATGACGATTTTGCCGGACTCACCGCCGCGCTTTATCAATCTGAATAATTACTTATGGTCAGAGCAATGGCTGGTGCGCTATCGCGATATGGATTTCATCCAGAGCGTGTTAAACGGCATGGCAAGCCGTCGCCCACGTCTGGATGCTCTGCGTGACTCCTGGTACGATTTAGACACCCATTACGACGCCCTTGAAACCCGCTTCTGGCAATTTTATCCGCGGATGATGGAGCAGGCGTCACGCAAAGCGTTGTAGGGTATTAATTCATCCACACCGTGGCTGATATCGCGGGCAACGTCAGGATCTCATCGACCCGTTGTCCGTTCCCTTCTTTGCATTGCCATTGCGCGACATTAAGCAACGGCGATGCGGGTAGCACCACTTCACACGCTTCATCACGGTTGATTGCCACTAGCACACGCTGCTGATTGAGCACACGCACAAACACCACCACGTTATCTTCCGCATACAACACCTGACAGCCGCCACGACGCAATGCCAGGCTCTTCTTACGCAGCGCAATCATTCGCTGGTACAGCGCGAATAGTTCCGTATCTTGTTTTTCCGGGTCCCAGGGAAACGGTTTACGACAAAATGGATCGTTATTGCCGTCCAGCCCCACTTCATCGCCGTAATAAATACACGGCACACCAGGCCAGGTGAACAGCCAGACGACCGCCAGTGGCAGACGCGCAACATCCCGTCCGAGTAACGTTTTAAATCGCGCGGTATCGTGACTATCGAGCTGGTTAAACATACGCAGTTGCTGTTGATGAGAAAGCCCGGCACGGTAATTGTCCATCCAGGTCATACAGATTTGAGCGTCAATCTGCTGCGGATCGTAAGAGATATCGGTATTAGCGAGAAAGCCCCACAGCGGAAAAGTAAAGCCCCGATAGTTCATCGATGCATCTTCCACATCGGCCTGTAACCATTGCCGCGCATCGCCAAAATATTCACCGACAATGTACGCTTCTGGCTGGGTTTCTTTCGCCGCCTCAGTGATGCCAGCGACATGCTGCAAATTATTGCGCGCCCCACCCGCTTCCCCCAGCATATGCACCACATCCAGTCGCCAGCCGTCCATATTCCACGGCGCTTTCAGCCAGTGACGGACAATGCTGTCTTCACCGCGATAAATTTCATTCACCAGACTTTCCGACTGATAATCCAGTTTTGGCAGGCTGGCATAGCCCAGCCAATCGAGCGCCGTGCCGTCATCGCGAAACGAGTACCAGTCGCGCCAGGGCGATTCGGGGTTATGGCAAGCGCCGCCCGTCCCGCGATTGTGCCTGTCAAACCAGGCATGAGAATCGCCACTGTGGTTAAACACGCCGTCCAGCATCAGGCGCATTCCTTGCTGCTGCGTGTTGTCTCTCAAACGCAGCAACGCCCCGTCGCCGCCAAACTGCGGATCGACGTGGCGATAATCTTCGGTATCGTATTTATGCACGCTGGGTGCTTTAAACACCGGATTAAGATACAGCGCCGTCACGCCGAGCTTTTTCAGGTACGGCAGTTTTTCGCTTATCCCGTCCAGATCGCCGCCATAGAACGTTGATCCGCCCGCCTGTGCCGTGACCGGTTCATCCCAGTCACGCAATATGATTTTCCGCCCGGCGGCGTGATGATAATAGACATGATCCTGATCGGCATTACGAGGCAGACTCCGGGCAAAACGATCCGGGAAGATCTGATAAAAAATCTGATCCGCCGCCCATTGTGGCCCGATATCTGGCACATCGACGGCAAACTGTTCCAGCCGTGCTGGTGGTATTGGGCTGAAACCTTGCGGCGTAAACCAACGCTGGCGATCGTGCCACAGCAATTTGAAACTGTAGCGCCGCCGTGGTTGCCCGGTGGCGAGAGAGAGCGCTCCCCGCCACGCCGTCACGCCTGGCTGCGGCTGGCTGCGCTGTTTATGCATCGGTATTGATGTTTCTTCGTTATCGTTTTCCATGCGCAACATAATGCGCTGTGGCGGCTCTTCGCCCGTCAGCCACAGTGTAATGAGCAGTTGATCTTTGCTTTGTTTAACAAATGGGGGCACCGGCAGGTGCCATGCATTTAACATCATAATTCCCCTGTGATGAAAATGTGCTCACCTTGCCATAGCCTAATGCAGGATCACTCATCATCTGAAGGATATTTGGGGGAGGAGAACGGGGGCGGATAATTTTCGGAATAGCCGGATCAGGTTTTGCTCCTGATCCGGCGACAAAAGGCAGGAATTAGTGGTTTTCTGCCAGCTGGCGATCGTGGCGGCGTTTAAACATCCAGCCAATCAACAGCACCACAATCCACGCAAAACCAACGTACAGAGAGATACGCGTTTCAGGGTGATAACCGATCAGTCCGATGATAAAGACCAGGAAAACCAGCCCAGTGATGGTCGTTGCCACCCCGCCAGGAACTTTAAATTTCAGCGCTTTAACTTCTTCTGGCGGCAGGCGGCGACGGAAGGCAATCTGCGACAGCAGGATCATAATCCACACCCACACGGTAGCGAAGGTCGCCAGCGAGGCAATCACCAGGAAGACGTTTTCCGGCATGATGTAGTTCAGATACACCGCAAACAGCAGCGCGGTAGTCATGACCAGCACCGTGACCCACGGAATACCGCGACGCGACGTTTTGCTGAAAATTTTCGGCGCACTGCCCTGCTCTGCCATGCCGTGCAGCATACGGCCTACACCAAACACGTCGCTGTTAATTGCCGACAAAGAGGCTGTCAGCACAACGAAGTTAAGAATGCTGGCGGCAAAGGTAATCCCCAAATGCTGGAACGTCAGCACGAACGGGCTACCAGCAGTACCTACCTGATTCCACGGATAGATAGACATAATGACGAACAGCGTACCAACATAGAACACCAGAATACGCATCGGCACTGAGTTAATCGCGCGCGGAATAGACTTCTCCGGCTCTTTCGCTTCACCGGCGGTAATACCAATAATTTCAATACCACCGTAGGCAAACATCACCATTTGCAACGACATCACCATGCCAAGCCAGCCGTTACTGAAGAAGCCGCCGTTGCTCCACAGGTTATGGATACCGGTCGGTTGCCCGCCGTTGCCAATCCCCCAAATGATGATACCGAAACCAGCAACGATCATGATGATAATGGTGGCGACTTTAAAGAACGAGAACCAGAACTCCAGCTCACCAAATACTTTCACGCTCATCAGGTTAATGGCGCAGATAATCAGCACCACGCTCAACACCCATATCCAGTGCGGCACCGTCGGGAACCAGACGCCCATATAGATACCGAAAGCGGTCACATCGGCGATGGCGACAATAAGGATTTCAAAGCAGTAGGTCCAGCCGGTGATATAACCTGCCAGCGGGCCAAGGTTTTCCTGCGCATAACGCGAGAAAGAGCTGGCAGCCGGGTTATGTACCGACATTTCTCCCAGCGCACGCATAATGATATACGCCGCGACACCACCGATAATATAGGCCAACAACACGCTCGGCCCGGCCATTTTGATGGCGTCCGCCGAACCGTAAAACAACCCGGTGCCAATTGCTGAACCCAGTGCCATAAAGCGTATGTGTCGGGTACTTAGCCCACGCTTTAGCTTGTTCTTACTTTCCATCAATTCCTAACCCATCAACACAATAAAAAAACCACGGGGCATCGCAGCCCCGTGGTTAAAACAAATTTACAGTGATTTAGTGGGCGCTGGAGGTCACCTGACGACCTGCTGCGCGATCCCAGATAATGGCCAGAACCACCATCACCACCGTTGGCATTAACCACGCCAGACCTTGTTCGGCCAGCGGTAAACGCTGCGCCCAGGACGGTAAAATATCGCTGAATGCAGATGCTTTGATCCCGTCGAGAATACCAAAAAGCAGGCTGATAAACATCGGCGGAGCAATCACGCGGGACGAATTATGCCACCATGAGCGTGTAAAACTTAATACAACCAGTGCGATACACGGCGGATAAATGGCAGTCAGCACCGGTACAGAGATCTGAATCAGCTGGCTTAAGCCCAGATTAGACACCACCATCGAGAAGCCGCCGAGGATAAACACCAGCGTACGGTATGAGAGCGGGATGTATTGAGCGAAGAATTCCGCACAAGCGCAGGTCAGGCCAACCGCCGTTACCAGACAAGCGATGAAGATTAACGCCGCCAGCAGGAAGCTACCGCCGCCGCCAAAGGTGTGCTGAACGTAAGCATGCAGAATAGCGGCACCGTTCGCGGATTGATCAACCAGCGACGCGCTGTCTGAACCCAGACGGAACAGCGCCAGGTACAGCAGAGTCAGACCAACGCCCGCCATCAGGCCAGCCCAGACAGTATAACGGGTCAGCAGACGCGCTTCGGTAACGCCGCGAGAACGCGCCGCGTTAACAATAACGATACCAAACACCATCGCGCCCAGCGTATCCATGGTCAGATAGCCGTTAACGAAGCCGTTAGAAAACGCAGCGTTTTGATAAGCCTCAGTTGCCGTGCTGATAGAACCCGCAGGCCAGACAATCGCAGCAACAGACAGGATGACCAGCGCGATAATTTTCAGCGGCGCAAGGAAGTTGCCCACGGTATCCAGCAGCTTGCCCGGATAGAGCGAAACCAGAATAACGATAGCGAAATAGACCAGGCTGTAGATAAACAGCGGCAGTGCGGAGTCACCCGTCAGCGGCGCAATGCCCACTTCAAAGGAGACTGTTGCCGTACGCGGTGTTGCAAACAGCGGCCCTACCGCCAGGTAGCAGACTGTTGCCAACAGCACGCCTGCGACTTTACCGATTGGTGTGCTCAGACTGTCAACGCCGCCGCCAACTTTCGCCAGCGCCACTACCGTTAATACCGGCAGACCAACGGCAGTAATGAGGAAGCCGAATGCCGCAGTCCAGACGTGTTCGCCTGCCTGCAAGCCGACCATAGGAGGGAAAATAATGTTACCTGCGCCAACGAACAACGCAAATGTCATAAAGCCCAGAGCGATGATATCGCGCGATCTTAACTGATGGGTCATAAATCATACTGCCTGTGGATGTGGTGTTGTAACGTTAAATTTTGTGCCAATCCCTGGGGATGATACAGCGGTATATTTAAACAATTTTAGCGGGAAATACTCCCAACCAGGCGCGGCGAAGAATAGTTTTTCGATTTACCGCGTGAATGCAGTCAGTATGACAGCACCTGAAGCGCAATTTAAACGCTTATAACGTTTTAAAGCAAGGAGGGATCTAAAAACCAGAGGGATATAACGATAAGAAATCACAAACCAGTATAAAACACTATTTCCGTGAAAAAGATATGGCTTATCATGCGAACAAAAAATCACCATACATTGTAAAATTCAGCGCCCGTTTTTTGACTGCAAAGAAAAAAAGCCAGCATCGGCTGGCTTATGGCAACAAAAAATGACAAAGGCGGATTAATCGCTATTTTTGGCAATTAAACGTTCCGGCAGAACAAAACTGAAACGCGTACCTTTGCCCACCGTACTTTCAATATTGAGCCGGCTTTCATGATGATTTACCGCATGCTTCACGATCGCTAACCCCAACCCGCTACCGCCAGTTTGTCGGGAACGCGCTTTATCAACGCGATAAAAACGCTCGGTCAGGCGCGGAATATGCTCCGGTGCAATGCCCGGTCCATTATCTTCAACACTAAATTCGGCACCGTGCGGCACTCGCTGCCAGCGTACGGTGATATGCGTACCTTCCGGCGTATGATTCACGGCGTTATAGACCAGATTCGAAATCGCACTGCGTAACTGGTCTTCGCTGCCAGACACTTTGAGGCCGTTATCAATCTCAAAGGTAAATGTCTGTTTTTGCTGGCTCAGCGTCTGAGCTTCACGCTCAACGACGCGCAGCATCATCGGCACATCAACCTTCTCATTCAGCAACTGCGTCGGCGCGGCTTCAATTTTCGACAAGGTCAGTAACTGCTTCACCAGCCCTTCCATCCGCTGAGTCTGCTCACGCATGGTGTGCAATGCTTTTTCGCGTACCGCGCCTTCCAGCGGCTGCTCATCCATCATCTCCAGGTAACCCTGTAACACCGTCAATGGCGTGCGTAACTCATGGCTTACGTTGGCAAAAAAGTTGCGTCGCGCCCCTTCCAGTTGATGCATTTGCGTGACATCTCGCGCCACCATCAGCAACTGTTTATGGGTATAAGGCATGACACGAATTTCCAGATGCCGCCCGGTGTTGAGCACCAGATTGAGCGGGCGAGAAAAATCACGCGTTTTCAGATATTGCGTAAACTCCGGATAACGCAGCAGGTTAAGGATGTTCTGCCCGTTATCTTCCGGCCAGCGCAGACCAAGAATTTGTTGCGCCAGACCGTTACACCAGAAAATCCCACCCTCTTCCGTGGTCAGGACCACCGCATCGGGTAGCGACTCCGCGCCGCTACGAAAGCGTTTGATAAGATTACCCAGCTCGCGGCGGCGTTTTTTATTACGCAGTTGCATCTGGTGTAAACCGTACAGCAGCGGTTCCCAGCTACCACGCCCCGGTGGCGGGGTCATACTGCGATCCACCCACAGCCACCATGAAAGGCGCAATAAATTCCAGAAATGCCAGATAAGCAGTCCTGTTACCGATGCCAGCAAAAACCAGGGCAGGTAACCAAAAAATGCACCCAGGATGAAAGCCGGGAGGCAGCAAAGTAGCAGCTCCAGCACCAGCCTTTTCCACGACAGCCGTTCCAGCACGTAAGATACTCCAGTTAAGAAATCATAAGCCCTGCTCTGCGTCCGATGAGCAAGGCGTTAAAAGCGGGTTGAAAAACGATATCCTGTACCGCGCACGGTCTGCACCATGCGGTCATGCCCGCCGGGTTCCAGTGCTTTACGCAGGCGGCGAATGTGGACATCGACCGTGCGGTCTTCTACATATACGTTGGTTCCCCAGACGTGATTTAGCAGTTGCTCGCGACTGTACACGCGCTCGGGATGCGTCATAAAAAAGTGCAGCAGTTTAAATTCAGTCGGCCCCATCTCCAGCGGTTCTTCGCCCGCCATCACCCGGTGAGATGTCGGGTCGAGACTTAGCCCCTGCATCTCAATCACCTCTTCCACCGCCATCGGCGATATACGGCGCATTACCGCTTTGATTCGCGCCACCAGCTCCTTCGGCGAAAACGGCTTGGTGATATAGTCATCCGCACCGGTTTCAAGGCCGCGCACGCGATCTTCTTCTTCCCCTCTGGCGGTCAACATCACAACCGGAATATCACGGGTCATCGACTCACGCTTGAGATGTTTGATGAACTGGATACCGGAGCCGCCGGGTAACATCCAGTCGAGGAGAATTAAATCCGGCCAGGGTTCATTCAGTTGGTTCACAGCACTGTCATAATCTTCCGCTTCGACCGGCTGGAAGCCATTTTGCTCGAGCACGAAGCAGACCATTTCGCGAATTGGAGCTTCATCTTCTACGACCAGAATACGTCTCGCCATGATTTGCCCTGTTGTAATAAATAGATTGCGATCATTAATGCGACGTCATTATGCGTCAGATTTATGACAGATTTATGAAAAGCACGCCGCACATCCTTTCAGGTTATTGATTTCTGTGGTGCAGAAAAAAGCAAATAGCGCACCTGTTTGGGTATAATCGCGCCCATGCTTTTTCGCCAGAGAATCGTTATGCGCATCCTTCACACTTCAGACTGGCATCTCGGCCAGAACTTCTACAGTAAAAGCCGCGAAGCTGAGCATCAGGCTTTTCTTGACTGGCTGCTGGAGACAGCACAAACCCATCAGGTGGATGCGATTATTGTTGCCGGTGATGTTTTCGATACCGGCTCACCGCCCAGTTACGCCCGCACGTTATACAACCGTTTTGTTGTCAATTTACAGCAAACTGGCTGTCATCTGGTGGTACTGGCAGGAAACCATGATTCGGTCGCCACGCTGAATGAATCGCGCGATATCATGGCGTTCCTCAATACTACCGTGGTCGCCAGCGCCGGACATGCGCCGCAAATCTTGCCTCGTCGCGACGGGACGCCAGGCGCAGTGCTGTGCCCCATTCCTTTTTTACGCCCGCGTGACATTATTACCAGCCAGGCGGGACTTAACGGTATTGAAAAACAGCAGCATTTGCTGGCAGCTATTACTGATTATTATCAACAACACTATGCCGATGCCTGCAAGCTGCGCGGCGATCAGCCTCTGCCCATCATCGCCACGGGACATTTAACGACCGTGGGCGCCAGTAAAAGTGACGCCGTGCGTGACATCTATATTGGCACGCTGGACGCGTTTCCGGCACAAAACTTTCCGCCAGCCGACTACATCGCGCTCGGGCATATTCACCGCGCGCAGATTATTGGCGGCATGGAACATGTTCGCTATTGCGGCTCCCCCATTCCACTGAGTTTTGATGAATGCGGTAAGAGTAAATATGTCCATCTGGTGACATTTTCAAACGGCAAATTAGAGAGCGTGGAAAATCTGAACGTACCGGTAACGCAACCCATGGCGGTGCTGAAAGGCGATCTGGCGTCGATTACCGAACAGCTGGAACAGTGGCGCGATGTATCACAAGAGCCACCTGTCTGGCTGGATATCGAAATCACTACCGATGAGTATCTGCATGATATTCAGCGCAAAATCCAGGCATTAACCGAATCATTACCTGTCGAAGTATTGCTGGTACGCCGGAGTCGTGAACAGCGCGAGCGTGTGTTAGCCAGCCAACAGCGTGAAACCCTCAGCGAACTCAGCGTCGAAGAGGTGTTCAATCGCCGTCTGGCACTGGAAGAACTGGATGAATCGCAGCAGCAACGTCTACAGAATCTTTTCGCCACGACGTTGCAGACCCTCGCCGGAGAACACGAAGCATGAAAATTCTCAGCCTGCGCCTGAAAAACCTGAACTCATTAAAAGGCGAATGGAAGATTGATTTCACCCGCGAGCCGTTCGCCAGCAACGGGCTGTTTGCCATTACCGGTCCAACAGGTGCGGGAAAAACGACCCTACTCGATGCCATTTGTCTGGCGCTGTATCACGAAACCCCGCGCCTCTCTAACGTTTCGCAATCACAAAATGATCTCATGACCCGCGATACCGCCGAATGTCTGGCGGAAGTGGAATTTGAAGTGAAAGGTGAAGCGTATCGCGCGTTCTGGAGCCAGAATCGGGCGCGTAACCAGCCGGACGGTAATTTGCAGGTGCCACGCGTAGAGCTGGCGCGCTGCGCAGACGGCAAAATTCTCGCCGACAAAGTGAAAGATAAGCTGGAACTGACGGCGACGTTAACCGGACTGGATTACGGGCGCTTCACCCGTTCGATGCTGCTTTCGCAGGGGCAATTTGCTGCCTTCCTCAATGCGAAACCGAAAGAACGCGCGGAATTGCTCGAGGAGTTAACCGGCACCGAAATCTACGGGCAAATCTCGGCGATGGTTTTTGAACAGCATAAATCGGCCCGTACTGAGCTGGAGAAACTGCAAGCGCAGGCCAGCGGCGTTGCGTTATTAGCGCCAGAACAGCTGCAATCGCTTACAGATAGTTTGCAGGTACTCACTGACGAAGAGAAACGGTTACTCACTGCGCAGCAGCAAGAACAACAATCACTTAACTGGTTAACGCGTAAGGACGAGTTGCAGCAGGAAGCCAGTCGCCGTCAGCAGGCACTGCAACAGGCGTTAGCCGAGGAAGAAAAAGCACAACCGCAACTGGCAGCCCTCAGCCTGGCGCAACCGGCACGAAATCTTCGTCCGCACTGGGAACGCATCGCAGAACACAGCGCGGCGCTGGCGCATACTCGCCAGCAGATTGAAGAAGTAAATACTCGCTTACAGAGCACAATGGCGCTTCGCGCGAGCATTCGCTACCACGCGGCGAAGCAGTCAGCAGAATTACAGCAGCAGCAACAAAGCCTGAATGCCTGGTTACAGGAACACGATCGCTTCCGTCAGTGGAACAACGAACTGGCAGGTTGGCGTGCGCAGTTCTCCCAACAAACCAGCGATCGCGAGCATCTGCGGCAATGGCAGCAACAGTTAACCCATTCTGAGCAAAAACTTAATGCGCTTGCGGCGATCACGTTGACGTTAACTGCCGATGAAGTTGCTAGCGCCCAGGCGCAATATGCTGAGCAACGCCCACTGCGTCAACGCCTGGTTGCGCTGCATGGGCAGATTGTTCCCCAACAAAAACGTCTGGCGCAGTTACAGGTCGCTATCCAGAATGTCACTCTGGAACAGACGCAACGTAATGCCGCACTTAACGAAATGCGCCAGCGTTATAAAGAAAAGACGCAGCAACTTGCCGATGTCAAAACCATTTGCGAGCAGGAAGCTCGCATTAAAACGCTGGAAGCCCAGCGCGCGCAGTTACAGGCAGGTCAGCCTTGTCCACTTTGTGGTTCCACCAGCCACCCGGCGGTCGAGGCGTATCAGGCGCTGGAACCGGGCGTTAATCAGGCCCGGCTATTAACGCTGGAAAACGAAGTGAAAAAGCTCGGCGAAGAAGGCGCGGCGCTGCGCGGGCAACTGGATGCATTAACGAAGCAGCTTCAGCGTGATGAAAACGAAGCGCAAAGCCTCCGGCAAGATGAGCAAGCACTTACTCAACAATGGCAAGCCGTCACGGCCAGCCTCAATATCACCTTGCAGCCACAGGACGATATTCAACCGTGGCTAGATGCACAAGATGAGCACGAACGCCAGCTGCGGTTACTCAGCCAACGGTATGAATTACAAGGTCAGATTGCCGCGCATAATCAGCAAATTATCCAGTATCAACAGCAAATTGAACAACGCCAGCAGCAACTCTTAACAGCATTGGCGGGTTATGCACTGACATTGCCACAGGAAGATGAAGAAGAGAGCTGGTTGGCGACACGTCAGCAAGAAGCGCAGAGCTGGCAGCAACGCCAGAACGAATTAACCGCGCTGCAAAACCGTATTCAGCAGCTGACGCCGATTCTGGAAACGTTGCCGCAAAATGATGAACTCCCGCACAGCGAAGAAACTGTGGCGCTGGAAAACTGGCGGCAAGTTCACGAACAATGCCTCGCGTTGCAAAGCCAGCAGCAAACGTTGCAGCAACAGGAGGTTCTGGCAGCACAAAGTCTGCAAAAAGTTCAGGCGCAGTTTGACACCGCGCTACAGGACAGCATTTTTGACGATCAGCAGGCATTTCTTGCGGCGTTAATGGATGAGCAGACGCTAACTCAGCTGGAACAGCTGAAACAGAATCTGGAAAACCAGCGTCGTCAGGCACAAGCGCTGGCCACTCAGACAGCTGAAACACTGGCACAGCATCAGCAACACCGACCTGACGGACTGGATCTCACGGTGACGGTGGAACAGATTCAGCAAGAGTTAGCGCAAACTCACCAAAAGTTGCGTGAAAACACCACTCGCCAGGGGGAAATTCGCCAGCAGCTGAAGCAGGATGCAGACAACCGTCAGCAACAACAAACCTTAATGCAGCAAATTGCACAGACGACGCAGCAGGTTGAGGACTGGGGATATCTTAATTCGCTGATTGGCTCCAAAGAGGGCGATAAATTCCGTAAATTCGCTCAGGGGCTGACGCTGGACAATCTGGTCCATCTGGCTAACCAGCAACTTACCCGGCTGCACGGTCGCTACCTGTTACAGCGTAAAGCCAGCGAGGCGCTGGAGGTCGAAGTTGTCGATACCTGGCAGGCAGATGCGGTACGCGATACCCGTACGCTTTCCGGCGGCGAAAGTTTCCTCGTGAGCCTGGCTCTGGCGCTGGCGCTTTCGGATCTGGTCAGCCATAAAACGCGTATTGACTCGCTGTTCCTCGATGAAGGTTTCGGCACGCTGGATAGCGAAACGCTGGATACCGCCCTTGACGCACTGGATGCCCTGAACGCCAGTGGTAAAACCATCGGGGTGATTAGCCACGTTGAAGCGATGAAAGAGCGTATTCCGGTGCAGATTAAAGTGAAGAAGATCAACGGACTGGGCTACAGTAAACTGGAAAGCGCGTTTGCGGTGAAATAACTATTCAGCAGGATAATGAATACAGAGGGGCGAATTATCTCTTGGCCCGGCTGGTCGTTATCCTGCAAGCTATCACTTTATTGGCTACGGTGATTCGTAGCTGCTCTGTTGGTTGTGATGGTGGTATGAAAAAAGTTATTTTATCTTTGGCACTCGGCACATTTGGCCTGGGGATGGCTGAATTTGGCATTATGGGGGTGCTCACGGAGCTGGCGCATAATGTGGGAATTTCGATTCCAGCCGCCGGGCATATGATTTCGTATTATGCGCTGGGGGTGGTGGTCGGTGCGCCAATAATCGCGCTTTTTTCCAGTCGCTACTCACTCAAACATATCTTGTTGTTTCTGGTGGCGTTGTGCGTCATTGGCAACGCCATGTTCACGCTCTCTTCGTCTTACCTGATGCTCGCCATTGGTCGCCTGGTATCCGGCTTTCCGCATGGCGCATTTTTTGGCGTCGGAGCGATCGTGTTATCGAAAATTATCCAACCCGGCAAAGTCACCGCCGCCGTGGCGGGTATGGTTTCCGGGATGACGGTCGCCAATTTGCTGGGCATTCCGCTGGGAACGTATTTAAGTCAGGAATTTAGCTGGCGTTACACCTTTTTATTGATCGCTGTTTTTAATATTGCGGTGATGGCATCGGTCTATTTTTGGGTACCGGATATTCGCGACGAGGCGAAAGGAAAGCTGCGCGAACAATTTCACTTTTTGCGCAGCCCGGCCCCGTGGTTAATTTTTGCCGCCACGATGTTTGGCAACGCAGGTGTGTTTGCCTGGTTTAGTTACGTTAAACCTTACATGATGTTTATTTCCGGTTTTTCGGAAACGGCGATGACCTTCATTATGATGCTGGTCGGACTGGGGATGGTGCTGGGGAATATGCTAAGTGGCCGGATTTCTGGACGTTACTCGCCGCTACGCATTGCGGCAGTGACTGACTTTATTATTGTACTGGCACTGTTGATGCTCTTTTTCTTCGGCGGCATGAAAACAACGTCGCTTATTTTTGCTTTTATATGTTGCGCGGGATTATTTGCCCTTTCAGCACCGCTGCAAATATTGTTACTGCAGAATGCCAAAGGTGGGGAGTTATTAGGTGCCGCGGGTGGGCAAATAGCGTTTAACCTCGGTAGCGCCGTGGGTGCTTATTGCGGCGGGATGATGCTGACGCTGGGGCTGGCGTATAATTACGTGGCGTTACCTGCCGCCCTGCTCTCGTTTGCTGCGATGTCCTCATTGCTGCTGTATGGTCGCTATAAGCGCCAGCAAGTAGCGGAGAGTCCGGTGCTGGCGAAACCACTGAGATAGGTTGCAGTCACAATGCACGTTACTTGTTGCCGGATGCGGCGTGAACGCCTTATCCGGCCTACGGCTGCTCATTTTGTAGGCCTGATAAGACGCGGCAAGCGTCGCATCAGGCATCTGAGCACGGTGCCGGATGCGGAGTGAACGCCTTATCCGGCCTACGGGATGCTCATTTTGTAGGCCTGATAAGACGCGACAAGCGTCGCATCAGACATCTGAGCACGGTGCCGGATGCGGCGCGAGCGCCTTATCCGGCCTACGGCTGCTTATTTTGTAGGCCTGATAAGACACGCCAGTGTCGCATCAGGCATCTGAGCACGGTGCCGGATGCGGCGCGAGCGCCTTATCCGGCCTACGGGATGCTCATTTTGTAGGCCTGATAAGACACGCCAGTGTCGCATCAGGCATCTGAGCACGGTGCCGGATGCGGCGCGAGCGCCTTATCCGGCCTACGGCTGCTTATTTTGTACGCCTGATAAGACGCGACAAGCGTCGCATCAGGCATGATGCACCAATTGCCTGTTTTTTTTACTCTTGTGGCCATAACCATGCGGCGCCGCGTACGCCGCTCGAATCACCATGTTTCGCCTTACGTACCGGCGTTTCACATTCGCCACCGAAGACAAATTGTTTAATCAACGGCGGAACCGTTTGATATAAACGGTCAACATTGCTCATCCCTCCGCCCAGGACAATCACATCCGGGTCGAGAATATTCACCACATGCGCCAGCGACTTCGCCAGTCGTAGCTCATAACGACGTAATGCCAGCTCGGCAACCGGATCGCTTTCTTCAACGAGACGAATAATTTCACTGCCTTTCAGTGCATGTCCGCTTAAACGACGATAATCTGTGGCAAATCCGGTACCCGAAATAAAGGTTTCAATACAGCCTTGTTTACCGCAATAACAAGGGACTTCCTCGCGATAACGCAGTTCGTCTTCGTCCATCCACGGTAGCGGATTGTGTCCCCACTCGCCTGCCGTGCCATTGCCGCCGATATGCGCCCGCCCATTGAATGCCACGCCCGCGCCGCATCCCGTGCCGATAATCACAGCAAATACCGTCTGCGCTCCCGCTGCCGCGCCATCTACCGCTTCCGAAACCGCCAGACAGTTGGCGTCATTTGCCAGCCGCACTTCCCGCTGCAACCGCGCGCTTAAGTCTTTATCGAATGGTTGACCATTAAGCCAGGTTGAATTGGCATTTTTCACCACGCCGGTATAGGGTGAAATCGAGCCGGGGATCCCCATCCCCACTGTTCCACGCTGCCCCGTCGCCTGCTCCGCCAGATCAACCAACGTGGCGATCGTTTCTATGGTCTGGCGGTAATCATCACGCGGCGTGGGCAGACGATGACGGTACAACTGCTCCCCTGCATCGCCCAGTGCAACCACTTCAGTTTTGGTGCCGCCTAAATCGATACCTATACGCACGGTACTCTCCTTATTTTTTTCAATATCAATAGCGTAGAGACGGACAACCGGATTGGCAATGCAAGGCCGCCGACAATTCGTTATCATGCCCGCTAAATTTAACGACAAGGCCGTGGAAATTATCATGCTGTGGTTCAAAAATTTAATGGTTTACCGTCTTAGCCGCGAAATTTCGCTGCGTGCAGAAGAGATGGAAAAACAGCTAGCCTCGATGGCATTTACCCCATGCGGCAGCCAGGATATGGCGAAGATGGGCTGGGTTCCTCCGATGGGATCACACAGCGATGCGTTAACGCACGTTGCCAATGGTCAAATTGTTATCTGCGCGCGCAAAGAAGAAAAAATCCTCCCGTCTCCGGTGATTAAACAGGCGCTGGAAGCGAAAATCGCCAAACTGGAAGCGGAACAGGCGCGTAAGCTGAAGAAAACCGAAAAAGATTCGCTGAAAGATGAAGTGTTGCACTCTCTGCTGCCTCGCGCCTTCAGCCGTTTCAGCCAAACCATGATGTGGATCGACACGGTGAACGGTTTGATCATGGTGGACTGCGCCAGCGCCAAAAAAGCGGAAGATACGCTGGCACTGCTACGTAAAAGCCTGGGGTCGTTACCGGTTGTGCCATTGAGCATGGAAAACCCGATTGAACTGACGCTGACCGAATGGGTACGCTCCGGCAGCGCGGCACAGGGCTTCCAGCTGCTTGATGAAGCCGAGCTGAAATCGCTGCTGGAAGATGGCGGCGTGATCCGCGCGAAGAAACAAGATCTGACCAGCGAAGAGATCACCAATCACATTGAAGCCGGAAAAGTGGTGACTAAACTGGCGCTCGACTGGCAGCAACGCGTTCAGTTTGTGATGTGCGACGATGGTTCGCTCAAGCGCCTGAAGTTCTGCGACGAGCTGCGCGATCAAAACGAAGATATCGACCGCGAAGATTTTGCCCAGCGTTTTGACGCCGATTTCATCCTGATGACCGGCGAACTGGCAGCGTTAATTCAAAACCTGATCGAAGGATTGGGCGGCGAAGCGCAACGTTAATAGCTGGTTTGCCTTCAATGCCGGATGCGACGCCTCGGTGCGTCTTATCCGGCGTACGAAGCCATGCCAGGCATTAATCTAATCATTCGCTACGTCGGATGATGATTTTTAACGCTGCAATATTGTGTGTTTTACGCCGTAACTGATCTAACCGCCTCGTCCCGATTCGCCTGTCGGCAGCACGCAGAATATTCACTAACCCCCACTTATCACTGGCAAACTGTTTCGTTAACAGCTCCGCTTTCGGTGTATCAATATATTCACGCAATAAATTAGAAATTGAACAAATATCCGTCAGGTAAGGATACCAGCAAGTTTCGCCGTGAAAATTTCGCACTCCATGATTACCCGCGACAAAATCTTTTGGATAATCCCAGATAACATCTTGATCCAGAGTGATCCAGTAACGCGGCAAATCGGTGCTTCCACCATTTTGGCTGCGCATTGGATAACGGGTACAGTGAATTTGCAGATTGATGGTCGGCGTCAGTAAATCATAGATTTCCCGCTGTAATTTACTCCAGGGCCGTGACCTCATTTTAATTCCTCAAGCTTATTGCGCGCTTCACTACGAATTTTCCGTGTCGATCCGGTTTTAACTAATTCACGTAATTGTTGTGGATCCGGATGATCGGCAAATAACAGTAATGACGGATCCTCTTTTAACCACGCCGTTTTCACCTCAGCAGGCAGTTGCGGATTGGCAATCGCTCCCTGACGATCCTGCGGTGTAACCAATGCTGTGAATGCAGAAGTCGGCGTATGCGCATTAATCAACGCCGTTTTACGTAATTGTTCATGCCGACTTTGCAGTAATGCCAGCCAAAACTCATCATCAGGCTTATCTGTCAGCTTATCCAGCTCGATTAAAATAACGCTATCATCATCATTCCAGCGACGTAATCCTCTATCACACTGCCTACGATTACTATTTGCCATGTCTGTAACAGACAGCGCCCAGTCAGCATTAAAGCGATATTGCTTATCAAGACGGGCAATAATCTCTGAGGGTAAATCATTTTTATCAAATAACTGATTGCGCATCCGGTAACGATATTCAGCCGGTAAATCAGGCAGCAAATCGATGGCGTCATTGAGCATTGCTTCATCTATTATGCCATTATCAATCAGTTCCAATTGTATATCATACGCCTGCTCCTGATCTTCTTGCCGTTTGCTCATCATTAATTGCAATGTGCGCTGCCACAATTTTTTCTTATATTCCAACGGCAGCAGTTTATCGTGTGCTAATTTATTCCAGACAGCGGGGTTATCATGATGTGTCAGGAGATAGTTAATCACTTCAGTTGACGTCAGATAACGCACACCTTCACGTAAATATTGTATATCTTCTTTTGCCAGCGACAGTTGGCGCGCTTCAGGTAAAGCAATAAATAATGCCATAACGATATTTTTATGGTCTTTATTATCGAGATACATTTGATCTGCAATACGTTCAATATCGGGAATACTCATGTTTGCAGAAAGCCGCGTAACTTTGAGTTCCGCAAGGGCATGAGCTACGGCTTCACGGACCTTAATTGATTGATCGTTACTCAGCGCCACGGCTTGTCGTGGAGTCAAATCGGCACCAGCAATTCGTTCGCGTAGTTCATCATCATCGCTATTTATCAGTTCATCCACCACAGATGTTGGCACCAGCCACGCGTAATCGTACTGGCTGACTAACGTCTTACGCACAATCGGAAACGGACTCTGACTTAATAGGGCAATGATTTCCGGAGAAAGATTATCCTGCCTGGCCTGCTCGACTTGGACGCTCTCGACAGGCGTCGACATTAATTTTTCATTCACTACTGGTGAAATATCGCTGTTTTTAATCAGTCCTTTCGCCACTGCCTGGTCTTTAATAAACGGCGCGGTGAGTAAATGCATTTGCCTGGCGGGCCAACGCTGCGCCATATATTCTCGTGTCTGGTCATCAGGATGCTGTAGCAATTGCAGCATAACATCAGTTGGTAGACTCTCCATGCGAGTCAGAAAACGCGCCACCAGCGGATCTTCATGCTTAACGTTGCCAGCCGCAAATTTTTCGACCTTGCCCTGTTCAATCCACTGCAATTTTTCACTTAACCCCGATACAGGTTTATCGCGAAACAACGGCAATCCCTGGACAATACTGGCCGCTACACTGTCATAATCAGGATAGGCATTTAAAACATTGTCGGTTTCAATTTCAGTAATCTCATAGAGATCGGGCTCAAACAGCGAATACGCTTTTCGAATATTCGCATCCCAGTCATAATTTTCATTGCTGGTATCTTCGTTGATATAAAACTCAGCGTTATTAACCTCAAATTGCGTCGCCTTGTCTGAAACAATAATTCCGCGAGCCGTAATACCTTTCATTACTTCAAAGTTATGATCATTATAATCAGCATAGACTAAACCTTTCGCTTGCATCTCACCTTTGACGTATGCGAAATCATGATTAATAAAGTTATCGACAATCACATTGCCCAACACAATGAGTTGACCATCACCTGCCGAATAATCATCATAATCACCATTAATGGTTAAATCTCCCTTGACCACCAGGGTATGCTTATTACTAAAATTGCTGGGTATTGATAAATCTCCATTATGATAATACCAACGAATGTTATTTTTAAGCATATAAGAGGCTTCCATACTATCATCGGTTTCATCTTTAACTCCATTACGTTCTTCTGCGGTCATGATATGGAAATCTGACTTAATAAGATCATCGCTCGTGATCCACTCTGCAGCGTAAACATTTTCGGTGGCAATAAATACAACCATACAGATGATCAATATTTTTATTTTATTCATAATCTTCACTGATATTAATATCAACCTTGATAGATTATGAATATATCGAAAATAGAAAAATTAGCAGCAATGGAGATTTTATTATTCGTGAAATAAGGAATATTTCAGAAAAATGCCCTCCCATTCAGACGGGAAGGCGCGATATTACAGATAGCGGCACAAATAGGAGGTCGGTTCGGCAACTTGCAGATGGAACTCGCTGTGGCCGGGAACATTAAATACTTCACCAGCTTCATACACGCGCCAGTCGGTAGCGCCAGGCAGCAAAACATTCAGCGCCCCGCTGACCACCGTCATCTCTTCGGGTTCCGCAGTGCTGAACATGTATTCACCTTCAACCATCACACCGACGCTGGCGCGGCCAGTATCGCTGCTGGTAAAGCCGATCGATTTCACTTTTCCGGAAAAGTATTCGTTACTTTGAAGCATAAACTGGCCCTGTCAGGTGGTTTAACATCTTCTTCACTATAGGGGCCAAAGGTGCTAACTGTCACGTAAAATTACACCAGCAATTCCGCCGCCAGCCTGGCAATCAATACGTTAGAGAGCAAAACAGGTACATCGAGCTTTTTTTGCAGTAAATCGCGATGACGCTGATTAAATCCTAAACAATCCAGCATGATGACATCTGCGCCATTCACCAGCAATTCTTTCCCGGCATCAACGATTTTCTGTTCAGAATCATGAATGGGATTTCCCAGCGAGAATAGTGGTGTTCTCTGCAAAATTTGCCATTTTTGCGCCTGAACGGCCAAAAGCTCTTCTACTGGAACAATAACACCGACCTGGTGACCTTCAACAATGGAGGAAACCAAGGGTGGGAGAATGCGCAAAGGCTCGAGGAAGATCGTATTTCGCGCTGTCATATTGCTAATGTTGGCCGTACTCATTAGCAAAATAACGTCATAATCCTGATTATCGAGTACCTCAATCACGCTTTGTAGATCACGCTCCACTTTACGACGTGAAACGTGGGCCAGCTGGTTGTCATTTAATAATGTAAGAATAGTTTCTTCGCCTGCTTCTGGCGCATACTCCGCCATCACCTCTTCGCGGCTTAATTTCCCCAGCAGGCTATGATGGGAAATATTATTTTCGTCAATGTACTCCGTCAGAAGCGGCAAAACTTCATGCATTGGTACAATGCCGATGGTCAGAATCGCCAACGACGCGCTCATTGTCTTCCACCTTTCTTTTTCGTCGTTAATTACCGGGCAAATACTAAGCACCACAGCGGGCGCTTGCCGATGCTACAAATGCAAAAAAGCGTAGCAGCAGACGCGCACGGCATAATGTAAAGATTCCCAATAGTTCCAGTAATGGATTGTTATTGTTTAATATTCTAATTATTTGAAAAACATGAATTGTGAAAAGTGTGATGCAGGTCCGTTGCAATAGCACTCAGAGTCCCTTCCGAGCAGTTTGATGCGGTCACTCTTTATCAGGATCCTCATAGCGTTTTTTAGCATCCATCGCCTCCTGGGCCGTAGGATGTTCGCTGATCAAAGAGTCTGGTTTGGGATGATCGGCTCGCAGCTGATACCAGGTCACAGTCTGTCCTTGCTGGCCTTTTTCTACCGTAACAATTCTGGCTTCTCGGGGATAAGGCGGTTTCGTTGGCATTGTTCTTCCTTATTTCACGGGATGAACATTAAGTATAGGTGCCAGGACAATGACAGTTTGCCGTTTGTGCCAAAGCGGTTCGAATTTCAGAGATCACCTGACTGGGTTCGTTGTTAGCATCGACGATAATATGCGCAACTTCACGATATAATGCATCGCGTTCTTCCAGCACTTCCTGAACTTCTTCACTTAACGGTTTTCCTGTGAGTGTTGGCCGTAAATCCTCTTCTGGCGCTGCTTGCAGACGATTTACCAGCACTGACACCGGCGCGCACAAGTAAACCACAATCCCGTTATTACGCATGTAGTGGCGATTAAATTCCGTAAGAATAATACCGCCGCCCGTCGCGATAACGGTGGATGGTGCAGTTACTGCTTCCAGAGCGGCGCTCTCCCTGGCGCGAAATCCTGCCCACTCTTCCCTTTCGACGATCTCTGCTACCGTCATATTGAGTTGTGATTGCAACCATTGGTCGGTATCAACAAACCGACAGTTGAGCGAATCGGCAAGGGCCATTCCGACCGTTGTTTTACCACAGCCCCGAGGCCCGATCAGAAAAAGAGGTTGTGTCATCGTGGGTTTTCCCCAAAAGGTCGCAATGCGGCGAAAGCCGGTTTCGTAAGAATAACGATCATACCATCAAACTAGTACAATTTCGATTGTAAAGAAATAATTCCACTTAAGGAGCGAACTTCAATACATTCCTTACTATATCAAGAAATGAGCGAGAAAGAAGTGTAAATAATATATTACATTTACGAACGGTTACGTTGAACTTCCAGCCACCATTTTTCAAGTTCAGCCGCAAATGCCTGGCGGTCACGTTGCGAAAGGCTATCTGGTCCTCCGGTCTGGATCCCGCTGGCTCGTAGGGTATCCATAAAATCGCGCATCGTCAGACGTTCACGAATAGTCGCAGGTGTGTACCGTTCGCCACGCGGATTAAGTGCTGCCGCGCCTTTCTCGATGGCTTCAGCAGCCAAAGGAATATCTGCGGTTATTACCAAATCGCCCGCCTCACACTGACGTACAATTTCATTATCAGCCACGTCAAAACCTGCCGCGACGCGCAGCGTGCGAATAAACCGCGATGGCGGCACGCGTAAACTCTGATTTGCCACCAACACCAGCGGCATCTGCATACGTTCTGCCGCGCGATACAGAATCTCTTTAATTACATTGGGACACGCATCGGCGTCCACCCATATTGTCATAAGGCTATCCTCTGTTGGGTAATCCTCTATTGTGTCGCGCTTTTGCCTTCCGGCATAGTTCTGTTTATGCTTCTGACCAGGCGCTTTTCAAAATAATGAATTCACGGCAGGAGTGTGCAATGGAAAAGAAAATCGGTTTTATTGGCTGCGGCAATATGGGAAAAGCCATTCTCGGCGGTCTGATTGCCAGCGGTCAGGTCCTTCCAGGGCAAATCTGGGTGTATACCCCCTCCCCGGATAAAGTTGCCGCCTTACATGAACAGTTTGGTATCAACGCCGCAGAATCGGCACAGGAAGTGGCGCAAATCACCGATATCGTCTTTGCTGCCGTCAAACCGGGCATCATGATTAAAGTCCTTAACGAAATCACTTCCAGCCTGAATAAAGACTCTCTGGTGGTTTCTATCGCCGCAGGCGTTACGCTCGACCAACTTGCCCGGGCGCTGGGTCACGACCGGAAAATTATTCGCGCCATGCCGAACACCCCCGCGTTGGTCAACGCCGGGATGACATCCGTAACGCCAAACGCGTTGGTCACTCCCGAAGATACTGCCGATGTGCTGAATATTTTCCGCTGCTTTGGCGAGGCGGAAGTCATTGCTGAGCCGATGATCCACCCAGTGGTTGGCGTGAGCGGTTCTTCGCCAGCCTATGTCTTTATGTTTATCGAAGCGATGGCCGACGCCGCCGTGCTGGGCGGGATGCCACGCGCGCAGGCTTATAAGTTTGCCGCCCAGGCGGTAATGGGTTCCGCGAAAATGGTGCTGGAAACCGGCGAACATCCGGGCGCCTTGAAAGATATGGTCTGCTCACCAGGAGGCACAACCATTGAAGCGGTACGCGTTCTGGAAGAGAAAGGATTCCGTTCCGCGGTGATCGAAGCGATGACGAAGTGTATGGAAAAATCAGAAAAACTCAGCAAGTCCTGATGACTCTCGCTGGACGTCAGGCCGCCACTTCAGTACGGTTACGTCCGGCTCTCTTTGCTTTGTAGAGCGCCATATCAGCCGATTTCAGCCACTCACGGTAGTGACTCATTTGCGGATTCAGCGGCGCGATACCGACGCTTATCCGTAATATCACCTGCGGCGTATTTGGCAGGCGTAATGCATTTAATCCTTCATGTACACGTAACATGGCAGTAATGGCGTTTTCGGCTGGCGTACCTGACATAATCACCGCAAATTCATCACCACCAAAACGACCAATCACATCGCTGCCACGCAGGGTAATTTGTAACTGTCGGGTAAGGGCAACGATTGCTTCATCACCGACATCGTGACCCCATGTATCGTTGATACTCTTAAAATGGTCGATATCAATAATCAATAGCGTCGCATCGCGATTGTGTCGGCGACAGTTATCAAACTCATTACGTAGCATGATTTCCCAGTGGCGCCGGTTGTAAACGCCCGTCATGCCGTCGCGGGTACTCATGACCTGCAATCGTCGTTTATGTTCAGCCAGTTTGGTCGCTGTCTGGTAGCTGACCCAGCCAAACAGCAGAGGATAAATGACGATAATGGGAAGGGAGAGCCACCATTCCAGCGGCGCACTCTTGAGCGACACCGTGATCCCCGTGAGTTCGAGTGTGACAAGGCAGGAAACGACCATCAACACCAAACCGGCGACAAACAGACGGGGGCCCCCTGCCCCCATCAAATTCAGGCACATAATCATCAGCATTGCGATCGAAGGCAGCACGTTTACGCCCATCACGCCTACCCACATACCGGCTAACACTGCATCAGTTTTTAAGTTGTATATTTCCCGGCCAAGCGGATCAACGGCCCTGCTCGCCAACTGCCAGGCTAAATGCGGCCAGACAAATGCCCAGCCAACCAACACCAGCCACCACCAGCCTGACAGCGGGTGCGAAACCAACGTCGAGGCGATTGGTAAGAACATCCCAGCCAGTCCTACCGCTCGCGGTAGTCTGACGCGACGGGCGAAGCGCAGCCCGGATCGCTGATGTTCGTTTTGAGGAGCTAATGGTGGTATCTCCCCGTGTGCCGCCGCTTTTTTGAAAAAATTTTCATCATTCATTATTTTTGGGAACATTCAGAAACAATTTTCCCAAATTATAGAGATGGGGCGAAAGGCGGGAGTATGATATTTCGGGTGAGCCATTTTCTTAACTCACCCGTTAGCACTATAGGTTTTACGCGGCTTTCTTGAGGCAAGTACTCATAAACTTATTACGATCATCACCTTTCAGAGATTGCTGCGTCGCCTGACTATTACATTCGCGCATCTTCTGCTGCTGCGGCGTCAAACTCTTTTCACCGGGCGCAGATTTGCTGTTCTTCAGGCAATCACTCATGTATGTCTTACGGGCATCCCCTTTCAACGCCTGCGCTGTCGCCTGTTGATTACAGGAGGTCATACGCTGTTGTTGTGGGGTTAACGTTCTCTCGGCAGCGCCGACAGTGGTTAAAAAAACCAGGCCGAATAGCAGGGTAACCAGTAATGTTATTTTCATAGCACTATCCCTCTTCACATTTTAACCAGGAGCGTTTGCGCCCTTGATCTGCTTTTAAGTCTGGTTGCTAACAGCAAAAAAACCACCCGACAGCCAAAATTAGCCGCCGGGTTCGGTGTTATTTCAGCCCCAGTGCAGCTTTCATGGTGTAGAAGAGATCGGTCTGATCGGTCAAACCAACCACATTCGCAGCGTGCGGACCATATGCAGCAATACGCAACTGGCTACCGGTATGCTCTTGTGAATCCTCTTCGGAGTTCCCGTAACTCATCACCATCACTGCGCCATCTTTGGTGTTTAACGCCTGAGTCAGACCCGGCGCTTTGGTATCTGGCGCGACAATCTGGCTGGCGTGGGCGTGGTCAGCGGTGACCACCACCAGTGTGTTGCCATCCTTTTTGGCAAATTCCAGCGCCCGCTGTACGGCTTCATCGAGATCGACCGTCTCGCCAATTTGGCCACAAGGATTCGCGGCGTGATCCTGTTTATCGATCGACGCACCTTCAACTTGCAGGAAGAATCCTTTCTCATTTTTGCTCAGTAGTTCAATGGCTTTATCGGTCATCTGCGCCAGCGTAGGCACACTGTCATTGCGTTGCGGATTCGGGGTACAGGTGACTGCGGGCTTATCGATATTACCGTGGTACGTTGCTTTCGGTCCTTGCCAGCGCACTGGCATATTGCCGTCAGCAAACAGTCCAAGCAGGGGTTTTTGCTGGTTCGCTTCCGTCACCGCATTCAGCGATGCGGTATCGCTGACTAACTGATAACCACGCGCCTGCGCCTGTTCACGCAGCGTTTTTCCCTGCCATTCACCGGCGGTAGCCGTTTCAGCAAAGGTTTTTGCACCGCCGCCAAGCGTAACATCTGCACGGGCGTTAAGCAGTTGTTCAGTAATCGATCCTTTTCCACCTTTTTCCAGCGCGTTGCTCGGGCATTTTTCGCTGGTAACGCTCGGACCATAGCATTTGCGCGAGGTCACATGTGCCACTAGCGCGGCGGGAGTGGCATCCTGTATTTCAGCCGTTGAAACGTTGCCGGTCGCCAGTCCTGCGGCTTTTGCCAATTCCAGAATCGTTGGATGATCTTTTTCATGAATATCGACACCCAGCGCGCCGTTATACGTTTTGACGCCAGTTGACCAGGCTGTTGCTGACGCTGCGGAGTCGGTCACGTAGTCTGGTTTTCCGGTTTTTTTATCCAGCGCATAATGGGTGTATTGTCCGGTAAGCGGCAAGGCATCGATCCCTTTAAAAAAACCGCCCGCGCCTTCAGCATAATTGCGTGCGGCAGTGATTTCCGAATCCCCCATCCCATCACCAATCAATAAAATAATATTTTTCGCGGGTTTATCGCTAAGAGAATCGCGTAAGGCAGCGGTCTGATCGCTCGTTAATCGGCGAGCGCCGCCAGGCGCGGTAATATCCCCCTGTGCCGCCCGGTTTTCCAGAATTGGCATCTCTGGGGTCCGAGCTTTAGTAACAGGGGTAAACAGTAACGGCAAGAGAGCCAGTGCAATAGTGCTTTGTTTCACTTTATTTTCTCCATGTACAAATACATTAAAAAATAAAAACAAAGCGACTATAAGTCTCTGGCATGACAGCATTATGACAACTGTTGGAGGGCTTAACTTTTTACTGACGAGGATGCCTCAATAACTTCTTTACGTAATCGCGCAGCAGCTCCGTATCGTCATCAGGAATGCTGGCATCGGGCTTTACCGAGTATAGCGCCCCTTCAACCTGATCAATCAACCGCTGTTGGTCATTTTGCGCCATATTGCGAAGCATCGCAGTAACGATAATCTCTAGTGCTTCGACCTGCGCGCACAATTCTTTCGACTCCTCTTCCTTTTGGGCAAGCTTAAATAACAACTCAGCAATGAGATTTTTCATATCTGTATTTCCTTATCCAAAGTATGGAGAAGTTAACATTATGTTTCACAACTGCATAGAGTCTTGATGTAGTATTTTTATGACAGAGGAAATAATTTTAGCAAATATTTTTTTCACATTTATCAGCGAAACGTTTCTCTATTTTTAAATAATTCCACACATAAAATATAGGTATACAATTATTAATGTTTTTTATAATAAAAAGTTATGGAATATATACTCTTGGTTAACTTATTATTACGTATAATAACCATCCAGGCAGCAATTCACACCAGGAATAAATTAGTTTCCCGTTCATCATTTTTGTGATCTTACGCACATAATTTAGTCAGCGATGAATCTTACCCCGCAAGCTGCACGGTTTATCAGCAGAAGATTGCAACAAACTGTCAGAAGGCCGCGAATCCCCCGTTTTGTCGTGGTAATGTATGCTCTTTGTGTTCTACGGGATAGGTTTTTAAGATGGAAAAACTGCGGGTAGGAATCGTTTTTGGTGGAAAGTCAGCAGAACATGAAGTGTCTCTGCAATCGGCAAAAAACATTGTCGATGCCATTGATAAAAGTCGCTTTGACGTTGTGCTGCTGGGCATTGATAAACAAGGGCAATGGCACGTCAGCGATGCCAGCAATTATTTGCTGAACGCAGACGATCCTGCCCATATTGCGCTGCGCCCTTCGGCCACCAGTCTCGCGCAGGTGCCGGGTAAACATGAACAGCAACTTATTGATGCGCAGAACGGCCAGCCGTTGCCGACGGTGGATGTCATTTTCCCAATTGTCCACGGTACGTTGGGTGAAGATGGTTCCTTACAGGGAATGCTGCGGGTCGCCAATCTACCGTTTGTCGGTTCCGATGTTCTGGCTTCTGCTGCATGCATGGATAAAGACGTCACCAAACGTCTGCTGCGTGACGCTGGATTGAACATCGCGCCATTTATTACCCTGACGCGCGCCAATCGCCACAAAATCAGCTTCGCCGAAGTGAAGTCTAAACTTGGGTTGCCGCTGTTTGTAAAACCAGCTAATCAGGGTTCCTCTGTTGGCGTCAGCAAAGTGACCAGCGAAGAGCAGTATGCCCTTGCTGTCGATCTGGCGTTCGAATTCGATCACAAAGTGATCGTTGAGCAAGGGATCAAAGGTCGTGAGATCGAATGTGCGGTTCTGGGTAATGACAATCCGCAAGCCAGTACCTGTGGCGAGATCGTACTGACCAGCGATTTCTACGCCTACGACACCAAGTACATTGACGAAGATGGCGCGAAAGTGGTGGTTCCTGCGGACATTGCGCCGGAAATCAACGATAAGATTCGGGCGATTGCCGTTCAGGCTTACCAGGCGTTGGGATGTGCTGGCATGGCGCGTGTAGACGTCTTTTTAACGCCGAAAAACGAGGTGGTGATCAACGAGATCAACACGCTGCCAGGGTTCACTAACATCAGTATGTATCCGAAGCTGTGGCAAGCCAGTGGCCTGGGCTACACCGACCTGATCACACGTTTGATTGAGCTGGCGCTGGAGCGTCACGCAGCGGATAACGCATTGAAAACCACTATGTAATTTTTGGATGCCCAATAACTTTTTTGTTGGGCATTTCAGGCTGATGGCAAACGTAAGATTGCCTGATGCGCTTCGCTTATCAGGCCTACCAGATAATTGCAATATACTGATTTTGCACGATTTTGTAGGCAGGATAAGGCGTTTACGCCGCATCCGGCATAAACAACGAGCACTTTGCCAGCACTCCAGAACGCCCAATCCACTGTTATTGGGCGTTTTCAGTATCGTCATCGCGACGGCGAATAATCAGTCCCGCCAGCCAGAAGCTAATCACCCACGTCACCAGCCCCACCGCGTAGGTCTGCCAGCCTTTTGCTTCAAACCCCAGCAACCCCACCACGCCATTAAGAATGAATATAAGGCCAATGGCGAACGCATAGTAATGCCAGTCGCGGCGGATTTTTACAGGCAGATTCATGGCAGCTCCGTTAACGAAAAACAACATCCTTGCATATTCTGCAACATCCGTCTGTGGTGTAGACAGCATTTCCAGAACCGTTAAGAAATTTAACTTAAGGTTGCAATTTTGTGAGTCATGACGAAGATTCTCGCTTCGGGAATATTCCCAACATCAATTTACCATGATTCTGATATTGACAATCCCAATGACCTGTCAGACTTGCCATAAGCCGCTGGTATCACACCAGAAGAGAAGCAGATGACTTCCGGAGGTTTTTATGGCTGATTTCACCCTGTCAAAATCGCTGTTTAGCGGAAAATATCGCGATGCCTCTTCAACGCCTGGCAACATTGCCTATGCATTGTTTGTGCTGTTTTGCTTTTGGGCTGGGGCGCAATTGCTGAATTTGTTGGTGCATGCGCCAGGAGTCTATGAGCGTTTAATGCAGGTCCAGGAGACAGGCCGCCCACGAGTGGAAATTGGTCTGGGAGTTGGCACCATTTTCGGGCTGATCCCGTTTTTGGTTGGCTGCTTCATCTTTGCGGTGGTTGCGGTGTGGCTGCACTGGCGACATCGCCGCCAGTAAGATTTATTTTGCCAGATGCGACGTAAACATCTGGCCTACGATTACCTATTGGTCACGGCTTCATACAGCGCGCTCGTCTTTCATCGACGCGCTTCGCAAACCATGCGGTGGTAAGGTTACGGGTGATTTTCGGGCTTTCCAGTTGAATACCGGGCAACATTTCACGCGGTAGCGATTTACCCGTTTTCGCTTCGGCGAGTTGATAAACCTTCTTATACAACGCCGTCTCTTCAAAAGAGAAACTATCCCCTTTCTCGAGCTGACGACGAATTTCGCTGTCGCTCATTCCCAGTTTGCCCGCCAGCTTACGCGTCGCCAGTTCTGTTTTACCCGGCTCTTTACTGTCATAACGAATCAAATCACCATCCAGCGCCAGCTTCACGCCGCTGGCTTTGCTGACCGCATTCTGAAACGCGGCATTACGACTGGCGTACCAACCGGCATTAAAATCGGCGAAACGGAAAATCGGCGCGCTATAGCTGGCAGGATAATTAAGTAAATGGTAAGTCCCGAACCATAATCCGCCGCGACGACTGAAGACCTCCTGACGTACCGTACCGTCCATTTTCCACGGATACCCCCTGGTATGCTGTTCGGCAAAAGCAATGCTGACCTGCATCGGCCCACCGGTGCGCACCGGGTTAAGCGAACCAAACAGCGTCTGCCCCATCGGCACCATACTGATCAGATCGTCAAAAATTGCACTCAACTGCTTTTCCGTGCGCACGGAATCTAACCGTTCGCTGTAGCTTTTGCCGTTCGGCGATTTGATTTTTAGCGCGGTATGAACCAGAAAAGCAGGAATGTGCATTCGTTCGGCGCGGCGGTCAATCTCTTGCCAGGCGATTTTACTTAATCCAGGAACGACCGGATCCGCCTGATAATTTGACTCCTGTTGCGCCACCGCCAGCACCGAGCAGACATTTTCCAGTGTCGGAGCCAGCCCCTGGCTTTCAAAAGTGGTGGCAAGATCTTTCGCCCAGGCATCGCGGTCTTTTACGCTGGCGGGTAACTTCTGCCGCACCACGCTCGCCACATCTATCGCTTTTTCGCCCTTTTTCAACGGCTGTGGCGCCTGACTGCTACACCCCGCTAAAACCAGAACCGCCAACAACGAAAGCGAAGACAGATGGTTGACTCGCGACATTACCTCTCCTTTTTAACTCAATGTATGGGTTACTTCCTGAATTTTGTCATTATCCAGTTCATGTTCAAAGCTGCGCAGACGTTTGTAGATCGACATCAACTCGACCAGCGTGGTCCATGAGTTAATCAGATACTGGAAAGCGCCGCGAACCTGACCAAAAACGTTGGTGATTTGGGTCATCAGGCCGAGCGTAATCGTACCGGCAACAATCGACGGAAACAGCAAGAACAAACCGAAAACGTTATCGACCTGCAGGTAGAGAATGCGGGCGATGTTGAAATACATATAGTGAAAATAGAGGCGGAAATAGTTCTTCCGTACCGCGCTGAACAACTCGCGCACCGTTGGCGGTGTCGCACGCGTGACGTCGTCTTCACCATAGACCAGCTCTTTACGGTAAGCTGCTTCTACTCGCTGGTTTTTAAACTCAAGTCCCGGCAGTTTGATCCCCACAACCGCCAGTAATCCGGTCCCCATCAGCGACCAGATAATCGCGGCAATCACCAAACCATACGGAATGTGCCCCACAATCGGCAACTCTGGCACGTGCGCGGAGAGCGTCACCAACACCGGCAAGAAGGCGATCAGCGTCATGATGGCATTAATAAAGCTGACGCCCATATTCTCAAGCGTTGAAGCAAAACGCATGGTGTCTTCCTGCACACGCTGCGCGGCCCCTTCGATATGGCGCAGTTGCTGCCAGTTCGCCATGTAGTATTCGTTCATCGCCGTACGCCAGCGGAACACATAGTGGCTGACAAAGAAATTGTTCAACACACTGATAACCACCGCGATCAGTGCTATCCCCAGAAAGACGCCCACCTCGCGATAAAACTGTTCGATGGTCACTTTATGCGGCGAACTGAGCGCGGTTTGAATCAGGTCATAAAACGGTGCATACCAGGCGTTGACTGCAACCCCAACTTCCACCAGAAACCAGGTCACGAAGATAATTAGCGCAGTGCCGAGTATTGACCAGTATTGCCAACGATGTGGGCTGTAGATAAACCAGAACAGCGCGAAAAGTCCTACGCAAACAATGTAATAAGCGTAAAAAACCAGGAAGTCTAACGACCAGAAACGGGCAGCGCTAATCGGTATCTGCCCAGAAGCCCCGGTGATGTGGGCAACCCAGTCACCGCCTCCCGCTTGCCAGAAGATGACGGCAATCAATGCCCAAACAAAGGCCGAGAGAAAAAAGGCTCCCGGTTTTGGGAAAAAAGACTTAAACATATGCTCTCCTGCTAGCTTCTTATCGTTTTAGCAACTGCTGTGTATTAACCGCATGGCCGCTTCAAAGAATCAGCCAAATGAAACCGCCCATTGTGACCAACCGCGGGGCGCTTAGTTCGTCCTCCTGACCGGAAGAATTGTTTCGACGGATTTCACAAACAAAGGATTGTTTACATAAGCGCATTAACACGAACAGGATCACAAATGCAGACATTGGTGAGCAGGAAAAAGATCGTGTTTACGCGCCGTTACGTTTTTAACACTATTATTGCACTAATTTGCGCTTTGCAATCCATCAACGAGTAGTATAAATACGCTCAGTTACCTTCATTTAATTTATGGACACCACCGTTGAAACGTAGTCTGCTTTTTTCTGCCGTGCTGTGTGCGGCGTCATTGACCTCTGTCCACGCGGCGCAACCTATCGCCGAACCTGAATTCGCCTCTGATATTGTTGATCGCTATGCCGATTATATTTTTTACGGCAGCGGTGCCACCGGGATGGCGCTGGTCGTTATCGACGGTAATCAGCGTGTCTTTCGCAGTTATGGCGAAACTCGCCCTGGTAATAACGTTCGCCCGCAGTTGGATTCCGTAGTACGTATTGCTTCGCTCACCAAGTTGATGACCAGTGAGATGCTGGTGAAATTGCTGGACCAGGGGACAGTGAAGTTAAACGATCCACTGAGTAAATATGCCCCGCCAGGCGCACGCGTGCCAACTTATAACGGAGCCCCCATCACATTGGTGAATCTGGCAACCCACACCAGCGCCCTGCCCCGTGAACAGCCCGGTGGCGCGGCAAATCGTCCGGTGTTTGTCTGGCCGACGCGAGAGCAACGCTGGAAATACCTTTCTACAGCAAAACTAAAAGCCGCGCCAGGCAGCCAGGCCGCGTACTCCAACCTTGCGTTCGACCTGCTGGCGGATGCGCTGGCGAATGCTTCCGGCAAGCCTTATACCCAGTTGTTTGAAGAGCAAATTACCCGTCCGCTGGGGATGAAAGACACCACCTACACACCATCGCCGGACCAGTGCCGCCGTTTGATGGTTGCCGAGCGCGGTGCCAGTCCGTGTAACAATACGCTGGCGGCCATTGGCAGCGGCGGCGTTTATTCCACACCTGGCGATATGATGCGCTGGATGCAGCAATATTTGTCTTCTGATTTTTATCAGCGCAGTCACCAGGCGGATCGCATGCAGACGCTGATTTATCAGCGTGCACAGTTTACGAAAGTGATTGGCATGGATGTGCCAGGCAGAGCGGATGCTCTCGGTTTAGGCTGGGTGTATATGGCACCGAAGGATGGACGTCCGGGTATTATTCAGAAGACCGGTGGTGGCGGTGGCTTCATTACCTATATGGCGATGATCCCGCAAAAAAATATCGGTGCGTTTGTGGTCGTGACCCGCTCACCATTAACACGGTTTAAAAATATGAGCGATGGCATCAATGATTTGGTGACCGAACTTAGCGGGAATAAACCGATGGTCATTCCCGCTTCCTGATTAATACTCTGAAGGCAAACGGTTGATTGCGACCAGTTTGCCTTTATTCATTTCGATATAACCGCCCTTGCGTAAAGCCGCAAGAACTTCTGCCACAACGGAACGTGATATGCGTGTACGTTGATGGATATAATTCATTACACCAATGCGTGATCGCAATTCATCATTCCAATCAATCATTGATAATAACGTCGCACGGATTTGCTCGTAGGAATTATGCCCAATGAGCTGAACGTCGCGTAATTCCAGGATTTTATTTTGCCAGGCTAACCAGTAAAAAGCGTCACGCCAGAGTTGATTTTGTTCAATAAGAGTAATGGTTTGTTTGGCTGGTAGATGATATCCCGTACAGTTTCCTTCTGATATTAATTTGTATGGTATATCGTTTTTCATTAAACCATCAGTCAGTCCCATAATATAAGGGGCTTGCGTAATACCGATAAGTACGTTTTCTTCTCTACGGAGAGAGATAACACCTTCTAAAATAACGAATGTATCTTCGCTGTTTACATCACTGGAGAATATGACTTGTTTTTCATTATTAAACTCGAAGCGCGTGCCGTATCTGGACAAACATTTATCGAGCTTACCAAATTCCTGAAGAGGTTTAACTACAGATAACATTTGCGCGTCCTTTGCAGTAATGCCCGTCAAATCCTTGACGGGCATTATTTAGATTAAATTACCAGTATTTCTTCAGAGTGAAGAATATTACCAGGTATATTTAACACCCACGTTCGCGGACCAATCTTGATCTACGTCACCACCACCGAGGTAGTTAGCATCGGTATAGGCGCTGAAGTTCTTGGTGAAGCTGAACTGAGCCCCCAGACCAACACGTACCGCAGACCCTTCAGTACCGTTATCGATGGAATCGCCGTTCACATCGTTATCGTTGTTAGAGTCGTCGTAGACGTAAGCCAGTTTGAAGTACGGAGTCAGAGCCTGGTCTTCGCTGTAAGTGAAGGTATAACCTGCATCTACACCCAGTTCATAACGCATGCTGTCGTAAGACTGACCGTCAACTTTCATGTCGTTGCTCAGCTGGTAGTCATCACCAGACTGGAACAGACCAGAAATGCTGCCGTAAGGAGTTACGTAACCAGCATCACCCAGTTTGAAGTCGTAACCGGCTTTCAAACCGAAGCCCCACGCGTCAGAGTTGGTGCTACCGTCAACGTAAGTACCGTTGCTCATGGTTGCAGACAGATCGTTGTTGAAGTGAGAGTAGCTCAAGCTACCATCAACAAAGATATTGTTCGCGAAGCGAGCAGAAGAGTAGATGTAGGCAGACTGGCTGTCTTGATCCACCTGACCAGAACGGTCATTCATGTCGCCTTTACCGAAGCCTGCAGCCGCACCGACGATCCACTTAGCATTGTTACCATCAATTTTGGTATCAACACCGACCATGATGCCGTTAACATCCTGATCGTAGTCAATGGTACCGTTGTTGCCGTTGAAGTTACCACCGAAGTAGCTTACCCATGCGCCGCCGTTATCAGCCAGACCATGACGAGAGTTGGTCAAACGAGTACCAACGGTGTCTTGTTCCAGGTTCCAGATATTGGTGTTTGCAGACGGGATGCTCAGCGCCATGTTAGCGTAGTCAGTCAGCTCGGTCTGATGCAGAACAACAGTGTTACCTTCCTGACGAGCTTCGTAGGTGTAAGCACCCAGGTCAGCTTTGTTAGCAGCAGAGAAGGTAGCGTCGCTGTTTTTGTCGTTAACGTAGATCAGCTCGTTGCCGTTGTAGTCAGCGATAGAACCAGCACCAGTAGCGTTGTCGATACGAACTTTGTAGTTACCGGTTGCAGCTGCAACATGGTCACCATTGTTATCAACTTCGTTCTGACCAGCTTCGATAGAAGCAGTGTTATCGTTATCGCCGTTACCGTTAATAGTCAGGTGACCATCAGAGTTCATTGCGATTAAGCCATAACCGTAGTTTGACTTGGTAGTGTCGTTGGTACGGTCGTTGGTCAGGTCTGCATCAAGTACGAAGCGGTTGCTTTCGATGTTGAATACACCAGCGTGAATGTTACCACTGGTATCAGTGGTGCTGGTCAGGTTCAGAGTATCAACCTGAAGAGCATTCGCCGCGGTGTTACCTACATCCAGAATACCGTCGTTAGTCACTTTGATGTTGTTCGCATACAGAGCTGCATCACCTACAGCCCAACCAGCAGAAACTTCATCAGAGATGGTTACGGTACTGTTGTCGATAGTCAGTGAATCAGTTGCAACGTGACCATCTTCGTTGATGTTCAGCGCAGAAAGACCTGTCAGAGAGATAGAGTCAGAAATCAGCATTGAATCAGCAACATTAACAGTTGAACCACTGTTGATGCTCAGAGTGTCGATCAGAGAAGTTTTGGTGGTATCCCACTGTGAACCGGTGTTCAAGGTCACATTGAACAGACCGCTCTGGTAAACTTCGTTACCAATGATGTGATCAAATTCGCTGTATGCAGAGTCGCTGTTTTCCACGCCCACTGTTGATAAAGGCCACAGGCTGTTAGCTGCGATGTCGATCAGAGTGGCAGTGGCTTCGGTATTGATATCATAGGTATAAGATTCATTTACACCATCGCCATCAATATCAACACCAACCTGATGTGCAGACATTGCCGCACCAACCCACTTGCTACCATTGTTCAGGGTCAGATCCAAGCGATCGGTACCATCCCAACCGTTAGTATCTACATCACCGTCAGCATCACGATAGCTATCACGACCATGTGGGAAGAAGTTCTCATCAAAGTTACTTGAGAAGAATACATCACCCATCAGTGTGGAATTATCGAATGTTGCAGTGGTCTGCATAGCGTTATCAGCATCAGGATGTGCAATAACGGCTAATGCGATATCATCAGCATTCCAGCCATTACCATTGTAATCACTGGCATTACCGGTATTACCAAACCAACCAGTAGTACCTTCATCAGTCCATGAACCAGAGGTCACGGTAGAATCTTTAACAGTGATGGTATTATTAAATACTTCGCTGCTGTTTACACCAGTGCTGACAGTGTTGTCGTCGATATCTTCCCACTCATAACCCTGAGTCAGCGTAATACCTGCTACGTGAGAGTTATTAGAGATGGACAGATCAACTTCCTGATCCAGAGTGATAGCCGTACCAATGTTAAATACGTTTACAACATGAGTATCAGCGGCATTATTGTAGGTGCCGTTATATGTATAGTGTTCGTAGTTGTCGTCGATCGTTGAGTTATCAACGGTCAGCGCCAGACGGTCATGGTAGTAGTCATCCGCACGATCAGCACAATCAGTTGTCATGCACTCGGAATAAATCATACCGTGAATAGTGCTATTTTTGATTGTCAGACTATTGGCGTTGGTATTGGTAGAAATACCGTCATCCAGATAGTAGGTAGAAATCACGCCGTTAACGGTAGCGTTATTAATAACCGGATAGATATCGCCGTTGTAATAACTATCAGCAGCATAGTTGTTCCAGCCTACATAACCATCATAGTAAACGCCATCAGCATAGGTGGCGTCGTTGTAGTGATGGAAAGTATTGTAAGTTTGGCCAGAAATATCGTTGGTCGCTGCATTAGCCTGAGAGGTGATAGCCAGAGTGCAAGCCAATGCTAATTGTGATACTACAAGTTTCTTTTTCCAGGAGTGCATTTGTCATCCCTCCTCAGGGACGTAATAAGTTGATCCATCAATTATCAATGCATAGAAAACATCTTATGTTTCGCGTTTACGATTATGCGGCGTTATAGAGGAATGGTTCAATTATTCTTTCCCCTAAGTCCGATTGTGGACATATATAAAAAACATCTACACACGCAAAGTAAAAACTGACAAAAACACAGTTTTTCAACACGTTAATGAAAGCGTTAATTTTGAATTATAGCTTCTAAAAATATCAAACCAACAAACCAGATAAATAATTTATCAATAAACAATGAACTTTAATCCATTCAATTTTTGACAGCTCAACCAAATCAACAAAAACAATAATTGAGGATTATAAATAAAAATTAAAAATATTTGCAGTGAATATAAAATCATTGCTATTTCTATTACAAAGATGTCCTGACCTCTCTTTCGTTCTCTTCTTATCAACATCGCGACAACTTTCGTAAAACACTCCCGCCCAGCATCAGGTATACTGTGCACCTTAATTCCACAAACATCAGGCAGACCATGACAGATTTAATCCAACGCCCTCGTCGCCTGCGCAAATCTCCTGCGCTGCGCGCTATGTTTGAAGAGACAACACTTAGCCTTAACGACCTGGTGTTGCCGATCTTTGTTGAAGAAGAAATTGACGACTACAAAGCCGTTGAAGCCATGCCCGGCGTAATGCGCATTCCAGAGAAACATCTGGCGCGTGAAATCGAACGCATCGCCAACGCCGGTATTCGTTCGGTGATGACTTTCGGCATCTCTCACCATACTGATGAAACCGGCAGTGATGCCTGGCGGGAAGATGGTCTGGTGGCGCGTATGTCGCGCATCTGCAAGCAGACCGTGCCTGAAATGATCGTCATGTCAGACACCTGTTTCTGTGAATACACTTCTCACGGACACTGCGGCGTGTTGTGCGATCACGGTGTCGACAACGACGCAACTCTGGTGAATTTAGGCAAACAAGCGGTGGTTGCAGCTGCTGCCGGTGCTGACTTCATCGCCCCTTCCGCTGCAATGGACGGTCAGGTGCAAGCGATTCGCCAGGCGCTGGACGCTGCGGGCTTTACCGACACCGCGATCATGTCGTATTCGACCAAGTTCGCCTCCTCCTTTTATGGTCCGTTCCGTGAAGCGGCCGGAAGCGCATTAAAAGGCGATCGCAAAAGCTATCAGATGAACCCAATGAACCGTCGTGAGGCGATTCGTGAGTCACTGCTGGATGAAGCCCAGGGCGCAGACTGCCTGATGGTTAAACCAGCTGGCGCGTACCTCGACATCGTGCGTGAGCTGCGTGAACGTACTGAATTGCCGATTGGCGCGTATCAGGTGAGCGGCGAGTACGCGATGATTAAATTCGCCGCGCTGGCAGGTGCTATAGATGAAGAGAAAGTGGTGCTCGAAAGCTTAGGTTCGATTAAGCGTGCGGGTGCGGATCTGATTTTCAGCTACTTTGCGCTGGATCTGGCTGAGAAGAAGATTCTGCGTTAATGATCATTATGCCGGGTTATCCCAACCCGGCATTTCCCCTTCACCCCGCCCGATAAAACGGTTTATCCCCGAGAATCGTCGCGCGATGCATAATACGCCGCTGCGGCAAATAATCGGCATTCGCATAATGCTGAGTCACGCGATTATCCCAAATCGCAATATCATTCGGTTGCCAGCGCCAACGCACCTGAAACTCCGGTTTGGTGATATGGGCAAACAAAAAGCCTAACAAGGCTTCGCTCTCTTTCTCGCTGACATCGACAATTCGCGTAGTAAATCCTTCATTAACAAACAGTGCCTGTTTGCCGCTCACCGGATGCGTACGCACCACTGGATGTAACAACGGCGGATTTTTCGCGGCCGCCTCGCGCCAACGTTGATGTTCCTCTTCAGTTTTGCGGTACTTGTATTCCGGGAACGATTTACGGAAATCATGCTCCGCGCGCAGCCCGCTCAAAAGCTGGCGGAAAGGAACAGAAAGCGCCTCATAGGCCGCAATACCGCTGGTCCAGAGCGTATCGCCACCGGTCGATGGCAACTCTTTCGCTGCGAGAATCGCCCCTGCTGGCGGCGTCTCAATAAATGTCACATCGGTGTGCCAGTTGTCGTTATCCGGCGGATTATCGTTATAGGTGTCCAGTACGATGATCTCGTCAACCCCTTCGGCATGAGGATAAACAGGATGAATATGCAGTTCGCCAAAACGCTGAGCCAGCGCACGTTGCTGCTGTGGCGTTATCGCCTGTTCACGCAGAAAAACCACCTGATGACGCAGCACCGCATGGTAAAGCTGTTCAAACTGATTATCGCTTAACGGGCGCGTCAGGTCGGCACCCGAAATTTGTGCGCCAATATACGGCCCCAGCGGGGTAATGCTCAGACGTTCACTCATTGTACTTCTCCATGCCAGGGCGTCAGGCGGCGTTGTAACGCACGCAGACCCAGTTCTAAAAGAAAGGCGATAATCGCAATCACCGCGATCCCCGCCAGCACCACGTCAGTCGCGAGGAATTCACCTGCTGACTGGACCATAAAACCTAAGCCTCGCGTTGCGGCAATCAACTCCGCCGCCACCAACGTAGACCAGCCCACACCCAGACCAATGCGTAATCCGGTGAGGATTTCCGGCAGCGCGCCAGGCAAAATAACAAACCACAGCACCTGTATACGGCTGGCCCCCAGCGACTGCGCGGCACGAATGCGAACCTGCTGCACGCTTTTCACCCCCGCCAGCGCCGACATCGCCACCGGTGCAAAAATCGCTAAATAGATCAATAAGATCTTCGACGTCTCGCCAATACCAAACCAGATCACCATCAGCGGCAAATAGGCCAGCGGCGGCACCGGACGATAAAGCTCGATTACCGGATCCAGAATGCCGCGTACCGTAGGGCTAAGTCCCATCGCGATCCCGACCGGAATACCGATCAACACCGCTGCAAATAGCGCCAGCATAATGCGCGTCAGGCTGGCAACCAGATGCTGCCACAGCGTGGCGTCCATAAAGCCTTGCGGTCCGGCAATGGTGAGCAGTTTTTCCAGTACCTGTTGCGGCGGCGGCAAAAACAGCGGGCTAATCAGTTGCAGCGCCGCCACCGTCCACCAAACGGCGAGTAAAGCCGCTAACGTACCAATGCTTAAAGTCACTTGCCGTGAGAGCGGCCAGCGCCATTTCAACCGACTCGAATGCAGTTTTTCGTTAATGAGCACACTCATGAGAACGCCTCCCGTTGCTCAAATACGCGGCTTAAAACATATTCGCGAATGGCAATAAACTGCGGATCGGACTTGATGCTGCGACTCGATTCTCCCGCAACAAAACGGCGAGCGAAGTCGAGCGGAAGACGCTCCAGCACACGCCCTGGCCCTGGCGAAAGCAGAACCAGCTCGGTCGCCATAAACACCGCTTCCTCTATATCGTGAGTAATCAACAGTACCTGCTTGCCAGTCTCCTGCCAGAGTTTCAGCAACAAGGTTTGCATCTGGTCGCGGGTAAAGGCGTCCAGCGCGCCAAACGGCTCGTCGAGTAATAACAGTTGGGGATTTGCCGCCAGCGCGCGGGCAATCCCCACTCGCTGACGCTGGCCTCCAGAAAGCTGCCAGATGAAGCGTTTTTCTGCGCCTTCCAGACCCACTTTTTTCAACATCTGGAGAGCAATTTCCAGACGCTGCATTTTCTCCATCTCCGCCAGTTGCAGACCGAACGCCACGTTATCCTGCACATTGCGCCACGGTAGCAATCCTTCATTCTGAAAAACCACGCCGCGTTCTGCTCCCGGTCCCTGAATGTGTTTGCCCGCCAGTTGAATGCTGCCGTGCTGATAAGGCACAAAACCAGCAATTAAATTCAGCAACGTGGTTTTGCCGCAGCCGGACGGTCCCAGCACAACCAGCAGCTCGCGGCTTTCCAGTGTCAGGTTTATATCTTCCAGTGCTGGTTTGCCGCCATAATCGGCGTAAAGATGAGAGATTTGCAGCATCTGCGCCTCCTTTTATTGCACGAAGCGAGAGGTAACGTACTGGCTGTAATCATTCGCTACAGCCGGGACTTTGCCCTGCTCTTTCAAAAACTGCGCGGTGTCGATGATCGCTTTGTTCACCGGTCCGGTCAGTTCTGCCGTTTGCTGCTGCGGCGTCAGATAGGTGTTTCCCTTCACCAGCCCCGGCACATCGCCTTCCGGCACGCCGCTTAAGCGCGCCAGTTTGCTGATGTTTTCCGACTGTTTCAGCCAGGCGTCAGGGTTAGCAATATACGGTTGCTGAGCATTGATGGCGCTTTTGGCGAACGCTTTCACTACCTCTGGATGTTTCTCGGCAAAATCTTTCCGCACTACCCAGACGTCCAGCGTCGGCGCGCCCCACTGCCCGACCTGTTCAGAATCGGTCAGCACCTTGCCGTCTTTTTCCAGGGCGTTAACCGCAGGCGCCCAGACATAAGCGCCATCGATATCTCCCCGTTGCCAGGCGGCGATAATCGCGGGCGGCTGCAGGTTCACTATCTCCACTTGCCCAGGTTTAATGCCCCAGTGTTTCAGCGCCGCCAGCAGGCTGTAGTGTGTAGTGGAGATAAACGGCACGGCGATACGTTTACCAATCAAGTCTTCCGGTTTGCTGATGGTTTTCTTTACCACCAACGCCTCGGAGTTGCCCAGTTTTGACGCCAGCAAGAAGACTTCAATCGGCACTTGTTGGCTGGCAGCTACCGCCAATGGGCTGGAACCAAGATTACCGATTTGCACATCGCCCGAGGCCAAGGCCCGCACGATGCTGGCCCCGCTGTCAAACTTACGCCAGTCCACCGTCGCCCCGCTCTCTTTGGCAAAGGTGTTATCAGCCTGTGCGACTTTCGCCGGTTCGGCGGAGGTTTGATAGGCCACAGTGACGTTCACCGCCTGCGCCTGAAAAGCGATGAATGCCAGTGCGGCAAGAAGTGTGTTACGCGATGAAATTGCCATGATTGTCTGCTCCCCTGTCTTGTTATGGGAGCAGTATTCGCGGACAAAGACATTTGATAAAAGAATTAGTCGTTATGGTACAGATGATTTTATTCTTAGCAAAAAAACAGCAAAGGAAAGGTTAATTATGCAATTAGCATCATCCCACAACTCGGGGAAATTGCTGTACTGCATTTTATTGATGCATAAAAAGTCAGATTACGAGATTTACTATCTTCTGATTTTTATTAAAACCCAAATATATGACAAAGTTATTATATTCGCATTAAATATACTACTGTATTGTTTTTCACCCACCGCATATTACATTCACAACATGTATATAAACAATATCCGTTCATTGAACATATTTTTTAAATGCAATTAATTGACAAACTAATTCACATCTAAATACAATGCGCAAAAGAAAATAACTATACATAGCAAACACACAAAAAACTAACATATGAACTACGTAAAAAAAACTTTACCCTGTCGATTTTCAGGCCCTCATAGCATCCTGGCACTAAGTTATTAGCAACTTTCACTACGTATAAATTTTAACGTCTGTTTGCGCCAGAGATTACGTCTCTGCGCGTATCGCTGCGCTTGTAGTATAATAATTAAAAATGGAGTGTCATTAAGTGGATAAGGTTTTAAATTCTGCTCTCCTTTCTTCAAAAAATAAAAAGAAAGGTATTCTTGCTATTGGCGCACACCCTGACGATATAGAATTAGGCTGCGGCGCATCGCTCGCTCGTCTTGCGCAAAAAGGGATTTATATTGCTGCCGTAGTTATGACTACCGGCAATTCTGGCACAGATGGAATAATCGATCGCCACGCAGAGTCACGCGAAGCCCTAAAGATATTAGGATGCCAGCAGACTATTCATCTTAATTTTGCTGATACCCGTGCTCATTTACATCTCAATGATATGATTACCGCCCTGGAAAATATCATTAAGTCTCAAATTCCGTCTGATGTTGAAATCATTCGTGTCTATACCATGCATGATGCCGACCGCCATCAGGATCATCTGGCCGTTTATCAGGCGTCAATGGTGGCCTGTCGGGCAATTCCTCAAATTCTCGGCTACGAAACGCCAAGTACCTGGCTTTCATTTATGCCCCAGGTTTTTGAATCCGTGGAAGAGAAATATTTTTCTATAAAACTAAACGCGTTACAAAAACATAAAAGTCAGAGTCTGCGTGATTATATGCGCCCGGAACGTTTGCGTGCTGTCGCACAATTTCGCGGACAACAGGTCAATAGCGACCTGGGTGAAGGCTTTGTTATTCATAAAATGATTCTTTGAGCAGATTGCATGAAAACCTGGATCTTTGTATGTATGGCCGTAGCAATATTACTATGGTTCCTGAGTACGTTAAGGCGTAAACCCAGCCAAAAAAAAGGCTGTATTGACGCAATTATTCCTGCCTATAACGAAGGCCCTTGTCTGGCACAGTCGCTGGAAAATCTGCTACGCAACCCTTATTTTTGCCGGGTAATTTGCGTTAACGACGGCTCCACTGATAATACCGAAGCAGTCATGGCAGAAGTAAAACGTAAATGGGGCGACCGCTTTGTTGCCGTCACGCAAAAAAATACCGGTAAAGGCGGTGCGCTAATGAATGGCCTCAACTACGCCACCTGCGACCTGGTTTTTTTAAGCGATGCCGATACTTACGTCCCGCCCGATAAAAACGGCATGGGCTATATGTTGGCGGAAATTGAGCGCGGCGCTGACGCCGTAGGCGGCATTCCCTCCACCGCGTTAAAAGGCGCTGGCCTGTTGCCGCACATCCGCGCGACGGTGAAGTTGCCAATGATTGTTATGAAGCGCACGCTACAACAACTATTGGGCGGTGCGCCGTTTATTGTCAGCGGAGCCTGCGGGATGTTTCGCACCGATGTGCTGCGTAAATTTGGTTTCTCTGATCGTACCAAAGTCGAAGATCTCGACCTTACCTGGACGTTGGTGGCTAATGGCTACCGTGTTCGTCAAGCGAATCGCTGCATCGTTTATCCGCAGGAATGCAATAGTCCGCTTGATGAATGGCGACGCTGGCGGCGCTGGATTGTGGGCTACGCGGTATGTATGCGCCTACATAAAAAACTTTTATTTAGCCGCTTTGGCATATTCAGTATTTTCCCCATGCTGCTGGTTGTGCTTTATGGCGTTGGGATTTATCTCACTACCTGGTTTAATGAATTCATCGCCACCGGGCCACATGGCGTAATATTGGCAATGTTTCCGCTTATCTGGGTCGGCGTAGTTTGTGTTATTGGTGCTTTTAGCGCCTGGTTTCATCGTTGCTGGTTATTGGTGCCTTTAGCGCCTTTTTCCGTTGTGTATGTATTATTAGCTTATGCCATCTGGATTATTTATGGACTTATTGCCTTTTTTACTGGACGCGAACCTCAGCGCGACAAACCCACCCGTTATTCCGCACTGGTGGAAGCGCCAACCGCTTATTCCAACTCTTCTGTCGCAGGAACTGAAAAGCTATCTGAAGCTTAATGTTAAAGAGAAAAACATTCAGATTGCAGACCAGGTAATTATTGATGAGAGTGCCGGCGAAGTTATTATTGGCACCAATACCCGTATTTGCCACGGTGCAGTGATTCAAGGACCGGTAGTGATTGGCGCAAATTGCCTGATTGGCAATTATGCTTTTATTCGCCCCAACACGGTAATCAGCAATGGTGTAAAAATTGGTTTTGCCACAGAAATAAAAAATGCGGTTATTGAAGAGGAAGCAACGATTGGTCCGCAATGTTTTATTGCCGACTCGGTGGTAGCAAGCGGAGCATATTTAGGCGCGCTGGTGCGTACCAGTAATCATCGTCTGGATGAACAGCCAGTATCGGTTCGCACCGCGGAAGGTACTATCGCTACCGGATGCGATAAATTAGGTTGTTATATTGGTCGGCGTTCACGACTTGGTGTGCAGGTTATTATTTTACCGGGGCGAATTATTTCTCCGAATACACAGCTTGGTCCACGCGTTATTGTAGAACGTAATTTACCTACCGGAAATTACTCACTCCGGCAAGAACTTATCCGTACAGGAGCTTAAAATGATAAAACGGACGTTATTAGCGGCAGCAGTCTTTAGCGCATTGCCCGCTTATGCCGGGTTAACATCTATTACCGCAGGCTACGATTTTACCGATTATTCTGGCGATCACGGTAACCGTAATTTAGCGTATGCCGAACTGATCGCAAAGGTTGAAAACGCAACACTGCTTTTCAATCTTTCCCAGGGACGTCGAGATTACGAGACTGAAAGTTTCAATGCCACACGCGGCCAGGGTGCTGTCTGGTATAAATGGAATAACTGGCTGACGACCCGAACGGGTATTGCATTTGCAGATAATACGCCGGTCTTTGCCCGCCAGGATTTTCGTCAGGATATTAACCTGGCCCTGCTGCCAAAAACGGTGTTCACGACCGGTTATCGCTACACCAAATATTACGATGACGTTGACGTTAATGCCTGGCAAGGTGGCGTTTCGCTTTATACCGGCCCGGTGATCACCAGCTATCGCTATACCCATTATGACTCAAGCGATGCGGGCGGCAGTTACAGCAATATGATTTCCCTGCGCCTGAACGATACGCGCGGCGGTGGTTATACCCAGCTTTGGCTAACTCGCGGGACCGGAGCTTACACTTATGACTGGTCGCCAGAGACACGACACGGCAGTATGAAGAGCGTCAGTTTACAGCGTATTCAGCCTTTAACAGAGCAACTTAATTTGGGGCTGACGGCAGGTAAAGTGTGGTACGACACCCCAACCGATGATTATGACGGCTTGCAACTCGCAGCCCATCTGACCTGGAAATTTTGATTCCTTCTGCCGCCCGCTATCCAGGGCGGCCTTCCCTGCCGATTAGCGCCCAAACACTTTCCTTTTCGTTTTCCGCCCACATTCACCGGATAAATTTTATTCTCCAGTGTTATATACTATAGGGGGGTATGCATTGACACATAGAATACCCCCCTATAGTATATTGCGTGCAGATGATGAGGTGCGAAATGCCCAGTACTCCGGAAGAGAAGAAAAAGGTCCTTACTCGAGTTCGTCGTATTCGGGGGCAGATTGATGCTCTGGAACGGTCGCTGGAGGGTGATGCCGAATGCCGTGCCATACTCCAACAGATAGCCGCCGTTCGGGGCGCGGCTAACGGGCTGATGGCAGAAGTGCTTGAAAGCCATATCCGGGAAACGTTTGACCGAAATGACTGCTACAGCCGTGAAGTCAGCCAATCCGTTGACGACACTATTGAACTGGTTCGAGCCTATCTTAAATAGCTGAATCTATTACCATATTGAGGAAGAGCGAAAGATGAAATCACGTGCTGCCGTTGCATTTGCTCCCGGTAAACCGCTGGAAATCGTTGAAATTGACGTTGCACCACCGAAAAAAGGTGAAGTGCTGATCAAAGTTACCCATACCGGCGTTTGCCATACCGACGCATTTACCCTCTCCGGCGATGACCCGGAAGGTGTATTCCCGGTCGTTCTTGGTCACGAAGGGGCTGGCGTTGTGGTTGAAGTCGGTGAAGGCGTAACCAGCGTCAAACCTGGCGATCATGTGATCCCGCTTTATACCGCAGAGTGCGGCGAGTGTGAGTTCTGTCGTTCCGGCAAAACCAACCTCTGTGTCGCGGTTCGCGAAACCCAGGGCAAAGGCCTGATGCCAGACGGCACCACCCGTTTTTCTTACAACGGGCAGCCGCTTTATCACTACATGGGCTGTTCTACATTCAGTGAATACACCGTGGTCGCGGAAGTGTCTCTGGCCAAAATTAATCCAGAAGCAAACCATGAACACGTCTGCCTGCTGGGTTGTGGCGTAACCACTGGCATTGGCGCAGTGCATAACACCGCTAAAGTCCAGCCAGGTGATTCTGTTGCCGTGTTTGGTCTTGGCGCGATTGGTCTGGCAGTGGTTCAGGGCGCACGTCAGGCGAAGGCGGGACGGATTATCGCTATCGACACTAACCCGAAGAAATTCGATCTGGCGCGTCGCTTCGGTGCCACCGACTGCATTAACCCGAATGACTACGACAAACCGATTAAAGATGTCCTGCTGGATATCAACAAATGGGGTATCGACCATACCTTTGAGTGCATCGGTAACGTCAATGTGATGCGTGCGGCGCTAGAAAGTGCGCACCGCGGCTGGGGTCAGTCGGTGATCATCGGGGTAGCAGGTTCTGGTCAGGAAATCTCCACCCGTCCATTCCAGTTGGTCACCGGTCGCGTATGGAAAGGTTCCGCGTTTGGCGGCGTGAAAGGTCGTTCCCAGTTACCGGGGATGGTTGAAGATGCAATGAAAGGTGATATCGATCTGGAACCGTTTGTGACGCATACCATGAGCCTGGATGAAATTAATGACGCCTTTGATCTGATGCATGAAGGCAAATCCATTCGAACCGTAATTCGTTACTGATTTCCCGCAGGTTTACCCCGTCCAGTTTAGACGAGGTTCTTGATACCGTCCCCGGGCAGCCGTCCGGGGAATTAACCATGAGATAATGGCTGATGGAACTCATTGAAAAACATGCCAGCTTTGGCGGCTGGCAAAATGTGTATCGGCATTATTCCCAATCACTGAATTGTGAAATGAATGTCGGCGTCTATCTCCCACCAAAAGCTGCGAGTGAAAAATTGCCGGTGCTTTACTGGCTTTCGGGCCTGACCTGCAACGAGCAGAATTTCATTACCAAATCGGGAATGCAGCGTTACGCGGCTGAACACAACATTATTGTTGTTGTGCCGGACACCAGTCCGCGAGGCAGTCATGTCGCAGATGCCGACCGTTACGATCTCGGGCAAGGTGCTGGGTTTTACCTGAACGCGACGCAAGCGCCGTGGAAAGAGCATTACAAAATGTATGACTATATCCGCAGCGAGCTGCCGGATTTAGTGATGCAACATTTTCCGGCAACGGCCAGAAAGTCTATCTCAGGTCATTCTATGGGCGGGCTGGGCGCGCTGGTACTGGCGCTGCGTAACCCAGATGAGTATGTCAGCGTCTCGGCGTTTTCGCCCATTGTTTCCCCTTCGCAAGTACCGTGGGGCCAGCAAGCCTTTGCCGCGTATCTTGGTGAAAATAAAGAAACCTGGTTGGATTACGATCCGGTGAGCCTTATTTCACAAGGTCAACACGTTGCAGAAATAATGGTTGATCAGGGATTGAGTGATGATTTTTACGTGGAACAGCTGCGGACTCAAAATCTTGAAAAGGTCTGTCAGGAGATGAATATCAAGGCGGTAATCCGGTATCACGAAGGTTACGACCACAGCTATTATTTTGTCTCCAGTTTTATTGGCGAGCATATTGCGTACCACGCCAATAAATTGAATATGCGTTGAGCATCTGCGCACGCCTGCCGGATGCGGCGCAAACGCCTTATCCGGCCTACATTTCGCCCATAAACCGTAGGCCTGATAAGACGCGCAAAGCGTCGCATCAGGCATCTGCGCACGGCTTATCTATGTTTACCACATCAAATCATCAGGCACTTTGAAGTCGGCATACGGATCATCTTCATTCTGCTCTTCGGCGCTGAGTGCACTATGCAACACAATACTGCTGGCATCGCGCTGAGCAATTTTATCGGCAACGCTGGCGGGAATAATGGCGTATTCACCTTCGCTATTGTTATCGACCAACAAGCGGGCAATCGCCAGACGACCATTAATCAACTGCGCTTGCGTGAGCTTATCGACAAAAATCTTCTTAATCAGATTACCATCGGTAAAGTTAAAACCAATATCGCCATTGGCAATGGTGATTCGGTTCATTTCAATAAGCTGCTTCACCTGGGCTTTATATTCTTTCGCCAACGCCGCTTGTTTTTGTTGCTCGCTAAGCTGTTTATCACGCTCAAGCTGTGCCTTTTTATTTTCTTCTACCGCCGCCCGAGCTTCACGCGCCTGAACGCGCGATTTTTTCGCCGTTCTCTCGACCTTCGCCGCTTTTTTGCTGGTGACTAATCCTGCTTTGAGCAACTGCTCTTGTAAGGTAAGTTTTGCCATCTTTGTTTCCAAACCCGCTGAATAATTTTTAGCGAGTATACCTGTAAACGCCGTAGGTGTATTGGGGGCAAGTCCCTTTCGCCCCTGCTTGATAAGGCACGTCAGGCATCAGCACACGGCTGCATTCTTGATTTCCGACTCATCAAAATAAACACCGCCCCCCCTGCAACAAGGATACCCGGCGCAGAAGCGGCCATTACCCCAACCGTGCCAGTGCCTAATGCCAGCATTTTCCCGGCCAGTAACGGACCGCTCATAGCCCCCAGACGCCCAACCGCCACGGCTGTTCCCACACCTGTTGCGCGGATCTGCGAACTGTAAAACAACGGTGCCAGGGCATACAAAACGCTTTGCCCACCTGTCGCAAACAACCCCGCGACAAATCCCGCCAGCAACATACCGTTAAATGACGACACCGTTCCCAGCGCCAGCAGCGAAGCTAACATGCCGCTATAAATCAGTAGCGACATGGTTACTGGGCGCAGCTTATCCATCAATGCGCCCAACATTAACGTCCCGCTCGCCGCCCCCATTTGCAGTGCAAACATCACCCCTGCCGCCTGCGATGGCTGGAATCCTTGCTCCACCAAAAGCAGCGGCAGCCAGTTGATCAACATGTAGACCACTAGCAGAGTGAAGAAATAACACAACCACAGCAGCAGCGTCGCGGTGGCCGTTTCTGGCGCAAATAACGCACGCAGTGGTGGCGCAGCCTGTTTTTCGCCAGCGAAAACCGCCGACTCCGGCAGCCAGCGCATTAATAGCGGCACCAGAATCAACGGCACCACACCACCTACCCAAAACACCGTTTGCCAGGCTAAGTTTGCCCCCGCGAAACCCAGCGTCGCCGCCAGCGCCGCACCAATGGGAACACCGCAATACATCAGGCTCACTGCCGTCCCACGAAAACGTGGACCCGCGGCTTCAGACGTCAGGGCGATAAGATTCGGCAACGCTGCCCCCAGCCCGACACCGGTCATCAGCCGTGCAAAGACCAGTGAGGGGAAATCCCAGGCAATCGCCGTTGCCAGTGAGAACAAACCAAACAGCGCAACTGAGCCAAGCAAAATGCGCTTGCGACCATAACGGTCCGCCAGCATTCCGCCAACCAACGCGCCGGGTAGCAAACCGAGTATTCCGGCGCTGAATATCCAACCCATTTGCATTTTATCGAGTGCGAAAGCCTGGGCGATGCCACCCGCCGCAATGCCAGCCGCCTGAAGATCCAGTCCTTCCATCAGAGCGACCAAAAAACAAAGCCCGATGGTCAGCATAAGGCGGGATGAAGATGATGAAGGGAGACGAGTCGACATAAGATGAACCTCGTTGTGAGTACAGGTGAATCGCGGCTGATACATTGCCAGCCGCGTAATCAGAACCATTTAATGACTGCCTACGGGCGAAATGTAAGCCGGATAAGGCATTTACGCCGCATCCGGCAGTCGTGCGCAGACGCCTGATGCGACGCTGACGCGTCTTATCATGCCTGGGATGGGCATACAAAATGCACGTTCTCGGCAGTCATCATTATTTGTTGTTGCGCAGATCCAGCGCCACGTCGACGATCATATCCTCCTGGCCGCCAACCATCCGGCGTTTGCCCAGCTCAACGAGAATATCCACCGCGCTTAAGCCATAACGCGTCGCTGCCGTTTCACAGTGACGCAGGAAGCTGGAGTAAACACCAGCGTACCCCAGCGCCAGCGTTTCGCGATCGACTCGTACCGGACGATCCTGCAACGGACGCACCAGGTCATCAGCGGCATCCATTAACGCATAGAGATCGGTCCCATGCTGCCAGCCCAGTTTATCCGCGGCGGCAATAAACACTTCCAGCGGCGCGTTACCTGCGCCCGCCCCCATTCCCGCGAGACTGGCATCGATTCGGTCACAGCCCTCTTCCACCGCCGCGATAGAGTTCGCCACGCCAAGACTCAGGTTATGGTGAGCGTGCATGCCGGTTTGCGTTTCTGGTTTCAGCACTGCTTTCAGGGCGCGGAAACGGTCGCGGATATCGCTCATGTTCATCGCACCGCCAGAATCCACCACATAAATACAGGCCGCACCGTAGCCTTCCATCAGCTTTGCCTGCTTCGCGAGATTTTCCGGCGTGGTCATATGGCTCATCATCAGAAAACCAACGGTGTCCATTCCGAGCTCGCGGGCATACTGAATATGCTGGGCGGAAACATCAGCTTCGGTACAGTGCGTAGCCACACGAACCACCCGCGCGCCAGCCTGCCAGGCATTTTTCAGATCGTGAATAGTGCCGATTCCTGGCAGCAACAACGTCGCGATTTTGGCGTGCTTCACCACATCCGCCGCCGCTTCAATCCATTCAAGGTCGCTATGTGCGCCGAAACCATAGTTAAAGCTGGAACCCTGCAAACCGTCGCCGTGGGCCACTTCAATCGAATCCACGCGAGCATCATCCAGTGCTTTGGCAATCTGGCGGACATTTTCCAGCGAATACTGATGACGAATGGCGTGCATACCGTCACGCAACGTGACGTCCGAGATATAAAGTTTTTTACCGTTCATGCCGCTTCTCCTGCCTTGCGCGCCAGTGACTGGGCCATTTTTTCCGCTGTCGCCAGCGCACTGGAAGTCATAATGTCGAGGTTGCCCGCATAGGCAGGCAGATAATGCGCTGCGCCTTCGACTTCCAGCCAGACCGCCGTTTTCAGTCCGGAGAACTGCCCCACGCCCGGCAAATTAACCGGTTTATCCTGCGGGATAACTTCAAACTGCACGCGCTGTTTCAGGCGATAACCCGGTACGTAAGCCTGCACCGCCTCAGCCATTTCATTGATTGAGGCTTCGATATCATCTTGTGAAGCTTCGTCGCTCAATACATACACCGTGTCACGCATCATCAACGGTGGCTCTGCTGGGTTAAGCACGATAATCGCCTTCCCTTTTGCCGCACCGCCCACCACTTCAATGGCGCGCGACGTGGTTTCCGTAAATTCATCGATATTGGCACGCGTGCCAGGTCCGGCAGATTTACTGGCGATAGAAGCGATAATTTCGGCGTAATGAACACGTGCCACGCGTGAAACCGCCGCCACCATTGGAATGGTGGCCTGGCCGCCGCAGGTGACCATGTTGACGTTCAGTTGATCGACGTTCGCCTCGAGGTTAACCACCGGCACGCAGTAAGGGCCGATGGCAGCAGGCGTCAGGTCAATTAAGCGAATATCCGGTTTCGCTTCGCGCAAAGCGGCATCGTTTTTCACATGCGCGCCCGCGCTGGTCGCATCAAATACAATGTCGATATCAGCAAATTCAGGCATGTTCATCAGTCCGATCACCCCTTCATGGGTGGTGGCGACGCCCATACGTCTGGCACGCGCCAGACCGTCGGACTGAGGATCAATGCCGACCATCACCGCCATCTCCAGATGCTGACCGTGACGCAAAATTTTAATCATCAGATCGGTGCCAATGTTGCCAGAACCGATAATGGCGACTTTACGCTTACTCATGACAGACTTCCTTTTGGGGCTGCGCTTGAAAATGTCGCAGCAACTGAACCTATGCCTTCAATATGGGCTTCAAAACGATCGCCCGCATTCACCGCCACCATCGGACCTAATGCCCCGGTAAGAATGATATCTCCGGCGCGCAGCGGTTGACCCAAGCTGGCCATTTTGCGTGCCAGCCAGACGGCGGCGTTAAGAGGATGTCCCAGGCATTCGCTGCCGCGCCCGCTGGAAACCTCTTCGTTATTACGCGTCATCTTCATGGCGCAGTTTTTCAGGTCTAACCCCGCCGGACGTTGCGCCGGACCGCCGATGACATACACCCCGCAGGAGGCGTTATCTGCCACGGTATCGACAAACTGAATCGACCAGTCGCGGATGCGGCTACCCACCACTTCCAGCGCCGGAAGTACCCATTCAATGGCGTTATACAGTTCGTTAAACGTGGTATCGGTCGCGGGCAAATCGCGGTTCAAAACCAGTGCGATCTCCGCTTCAATGCGGGGTTGCAAGACGCGGGAAAAAGGAATGGTTTCATTATCGCCATAACACATATCGGCAAATAACGTCCCAAAATCCGGTTGATCAACGCCCAGTTGTTGTTGCACTTTCGGATGCGTCAGTCCCACTTTGCGCCCCACCACTCGCCGTCCCTGAGCGACGTCATGTTGCACATTGATGCGCTGAATGGCGTAGGCGGCTTTCGCGTTTTCAATACCAATCAGATCGCGCAGCGGCGCAATCGCTTCGCCCTGCTCTGCGGCGCGGCGTAAATCCGCCGCCAGTTGCTCAAGAGTATGCTTCGTCATGACCATTCCTTAAGGGCGCGCGAGGAAATTCAGCACCAGTTGATTGAAAGCGTCGGCATGTTCCCACTGCGCCCAGTGACCACAGTCGCGGAAGATATGCAGTTCAGAACCAGCAATGCCGGAAAGCAGACGCAGACCCGCATCCATCGGCACAAAACGGTCGTTGCGCCCCCAGACAATCAGGGTTTGTGCTTTGATTTCCGCCAGGCGTGGACCAAAATCCGGGAACTGTTTCGGATTGGCTTCCAGGCTCTTAACGAAGTTTTCCAGGTGATCGCGACGCGACAGCATATTATTCAGGCGCGCTTCAAACAGGGCGTCGGTCAAATCGCTGGTATCAAAAACGAAGATATCCATCATCAGCTTCAGGTTTTCGATAGTAGGCTGGCGATAAAGCTGATTCAGTCGCTTAATACCTTCGGTTGGCATTGGCGTAAACAAACTCATTCCGCCCGTACCGCCGCCCATCAGCACCAATTTGCCGACGCGCTCCGGCCAGTTAAGGGTGAACGCCACAGAACTGTGGCCGCCCATCGAGTTGCCCAGCAAGTGGATTTTGGCGATATCCAGTTGATCCACCACGCTTTTCAGGATTCGTGCATTAAGATCCGATCGCGAACCACTATTAACGATCGAATCGCTCTTACCCCAGCCCGGACAATCCAACAGGATCACTCGATAGCCCGCCTCTACCAGCGGATCGATATTGCGGCTGAAGTTCGCCCAGCCCGTAGCACCCGGGCCGGAACCGTGCAGCAGGACAACGGTTTCGTCGCCTTGTCCGCAGTCATTAAAATGGATGCGCAGCGTTTTACCCGCTTCTTCTACATTCAGAAAACGGCTGGTGGCGGCTTCGGTTTGTGGCTGATAACTCATCATCTTCTCCTGCATATTCAGTTCTCTGTTCTGGCGCTTAACGAGCCAAATCCGGCAATCCACTCCGGGATTGGGCGGTAATAACGCCCTTCGCTACGCCAGTTGCCAAACGCAGAAATAGCGGCAAAAGCGGCGACCCAGGTTTTGATTTCATGTGTCGACTTTCCGGCAATGGCGGAAAGCTCTTCGTTACTGACGGCATCCAGTTCCTGTATGCGTCCCTGCTCCAGCAAAGTCATGAACTGGTTATCCCAAATCGGGTTGAGCGGATGCAGAGTTCTCTGATCCTCAACAAACTTCTCAGCAGCGCTAATCACCCGTTGCTGACGCAATTCGCGTTCACTGGCGGGTAAATCTTTCCCGCTCCCCAACAAACGGTCGCGCATATGGGCATCGGCTTTCGCCAGTTCTGGCACCGGCGGCTGATGGGAAAGTCCACCGGACCCAAGGAACAGCACGCGTTTATTGAGAGTGCTGGTGAAACGTCCAATGGCTTCACCCAACATGCGGGTACGCTGAAAACCAGGCAGCGGCGTGGCGACACCGTTGATGAACACAGGCAGAACCGGCACTTTATCCAGCCCGCCAAGCAGGAACTCCAGCGGCTGGGCAAAACCGTGATCCACCTGCATACAGTAAGAAACGGCAAGATCGATCCCGCTCTTCATGACGGCATGCGCACAAGTCTCCGCCAGCTCCACAGGCACGGGCAGCTCTCCTGCCGCACTGCCGAAATCACCAATTGCCGTCGCCCCAATGCCTAAACAGAACGGTGGCATCACGTCATAGAAAAAACCGTTGTAGTGATCTGGCGCAAACAGCACCACCAGTTCAGGGGAGAAAGCCGCAATACGCTCGCGGGCGCTGGCAATCACGCCATTGACCTCATCGAGCACCTCTTGCGCCGGGTCGACATACCCCACCAGCGGCGAATGGGAAAGACAGTGAAGATAAGCGTACATATTAGGCTACCTTTTCGACAGAAACGTCGGCATCAGGGCGGGTCAGCGTCATCACCGACGCCAGTTTATTCAGCGTATTGCCCAGAGTTTGCGGAATGGCGGTGGCGGCAACAAAGCGATCCGGGCGCATCACCACCAGCGAAGCATTGTGTTGCGCAAACCAGCTACGCAGACGACCTTGCGTATCGCCCACGCGTAGCACGCCGTCGTGATTATCCTGTGCGGTATGAATTTGCACTTCCGGCACCACCTGAATGAAGCGTGTGCCCAACGCACGCCACTGCTGGATTTGCTCGTTGCTCATTCCCCACAGTGGATTGCATCCCCAGCCAATTACCGCGAAGTTCGCGCCGATCGCGTTATCGAGCAGCGTCACGTCGCCGTTTTCCAGCGTGACTTTCGGCTGAATAAACATCTTGCCGACCGGAGAGTGCTTCGCTTCGCCCTCACGCACCAGCGCACCGGCGTAGTATTGCGGCATCGGCTTGAAGCGCATTTCGAGGAAGTAGCGTTTTACTGGCGGCAGATAATTCAGTAGCCAGGAAACGCCGTCACGTAACGTACCCTGCCAGCGTTTCGGCGGAGCCAGCACGTTGCCCGCGGTCACGGACAGGTCAATCATCGCTTTGGCGTGATCGCGACGTTCTTGTTGATAGGTATCGAGCAGCGCATCGCGGGCTTTCCCCTGGATAACCAACGCCAGCTTCCAGGCGAGGTTAAAGGCGTCGCGCATACCGCTGTTATAGCCCTGCCCCTGCCACACCGGCATGATGTGCGCGGCATCGCCCGCCAGCAGTACGCGATCAATACGAAAACGTTGCGCCAGTCGCGCGTTGTGGGTGTAGACACGCTGGCGAATCAATTCAACATTGTCCGGATTAGGCAGCACTTTGCTTAACAGCTTGCGCATATTTTGCGGCTCACGCAGCTGTTCCTCGGTTTCTCCCGGCATCACCATAAATTCAAAGCGACGAACCGCATGAGGCAGCGCGGCAGAAACATACGGGCGCACTGGATCGCAACACAAATAGATATGCGGCGTACTTAACGGATCGTTGGCGATATCTACCACAATCCACTGATTTGGCGCGGTTTTACCTTCAAACGGCACATTCAGGGTGCGGCGAACAAAACTTGCCCCACCGTCACAGGCCACCAGCCACTGGGCTTTGACCGTTTCCCGCTGCCCTTCAGCCGTTTTCAGGTGCAAGGTCACTTCGTCATCTTGCTGGCTGAAGGCCTCCAGCTCGCGGGAAAACAAGCAGCGCACATTCGGAAAACGCGACACCCCTTCCAGCATCACCGCATCGACCTGCGGCTGAATAAAAGCGTTACGGCGCGGCCAGCCAAATTCATCGGTCATTGGCTGAATATCAGCAAAACAGCGGCCTTTTGGGGTGAGAAAACGCATCGCATGCCACGGCGTAGTGTGCGGCAGAACATTATCGACCAGGCCAACCGACTGCATGGTGCGCAGCGCCTCGTCATCAATACCAATCGCACGGGGGTAGTCGATCAACTTATCGAGTTTCTCCACCACCAGCACGTCAATGCCCATCTGGCCGAGATAGTTCGCCATCATCAGCCCGACCGGACCGGCACCAGCGATCGCCACCTGAACGCTATGGTTAACAGCAGGCTGGATGTCAGGGTGTTGTATTGCCATTTCAGTACCTCACGACTCGGACAAAATGCCGTTGCGCGCACAGTACAGCGCAACTTATTTTGTTAAAAACATGTAAATGATTTTTTATTGTTCGCTCAGTATAGGAAGGGTGTTTTCGGCTACAATCAAAACATGCCCGAATGTGCACCAGGTGCACAACGTTGTTTTAACTATAGAAATGTCAATTAATATGCAGAACGATGAGCAGACGGAATACAAAACCGTGCGCGGATTAACCCGCGGTCTAATGTTATTAAATATGTTAAATAAACTTGACGGCGGTGCCAGCGTCGGGCTGCTGGCGGAACTCAGCGGTCTGCATCGCACCACTGTGCGGCGACTGCTGGAGACGTTACTGGAAGAGGGATATGTCCGGCGCAGTACCTCCGATGACAGTTTTCGTCTGACCATCAAAGTGCGGCAATTAAGCGAAGGGTTTCGTGACGAACAGTGGATTTCTGCGCTGGCGGCCCCGCTGCTGGGCGATCTATTGCGCGAAGTGGTGTGGCCGACAGATGTTTCCACGCTGGATGTTGATGCAATGGTGGTACGCGAAACCACTCACCGTTTCAGTCGATTATCCTTTCACCGGGCAATGGTCGGGCGGCGTTTACCGCTCCTGAAAACCGCCTCGGGCCTGACCTGGCTGGCCTTTTGCCCGGAACAAGAACGCCAGGCGTTAATCGAAATGTTAGCCGCCCGCCCCGGTGATGACTATCAACTGGCACGGGAACCGTTAAAGCTGGAAGCCATTCTGGCGCGCGCACGCAAAGAGGGGTACGGGCAGAACTACCGCGGCTGGGATCAAGAAGAAAAGATCGCCTCCATTGCCGTACCGCTGCGCAGTGAACAACGGGTGATTGGCTGTTTGAATCTGGTGTATATGGCCAGTGCGATGACCATTGAACAGGCGGCAGAAAAACATCTTCCGGCGCTGCAACGGGTAGCAAAACAGATTGAAGAAGGGGTGGAATCGCAGGCTATTCTGGTGGCCGGACGGCGAAGTGGCGTGCATTTGCGCTAGCGACGTCAATGTGTAATTTGGCCCATTCTCATCGTTATTCGCCCATTTGCCCACATGCACAGTACGGGCTGCACGCTACGCTAATGACATCAATACTGTGATGTGGAGCAAATCATGAAAATTACTCAAATTCGTAATGCCACTCAAATTATCCAATACGCTGGCAAAACATTTCTTATCGACCCGTTACTCGCGCCTAAAGGAAGTTATCCGGGTTTTGCCGGAACTGCACGCGCAGAAATCCGCAATCCAACGGTAGAATTACCGTGCGATTTAACAACGTTACTCAACGTTGACGCCCTAATCGTGACTCATTTGCATGAAGATCACTGGGACGAAACAGCCTCCCGCGTCGTCCCCAAAGATAAACTGATTTATGTGCAAAATGAGCAAGATGCTGAATCACTGCATAAACAAGGATTTACGCATCTTACCGTACTTACCGACGAGACTAAATTTGGTGATATAACTCTGCATAAAACGACAGGGCAGCACGGCTCCGATCGCACCTATGCCGACCCGGCTATGGCGAAGCGTTTAGGCGCAGCCTGCGGCGTTGTTTTCCAGCACCCGACAGAGAAAACGCTCTATCTGGCTGGCGATACCCTCTGGCGTGACGACGTCGAGGCTACAATGCTAACTTTCCAACCAGAAGTGGTTGTGTTGAATGCCGGATTTGCGCATGTTCTGGGGCATGGCGCGATAATTATGGGAGCAGAAGATATTCTCAAAGCACATTTTACCCTGCCAGAAGCGCAAATTGTCGCGACACATATGGAGGCCGTAAACCACTGTTTGCTGACGCGTGATGCGCTCAAGGAATACGCCAGAGATAATCAAATTATCGAATTTGTGAACGTACCAGAAGATGGTGAAACGTTGACATTCTAATTCGGAGATAAAGAGTGTTATGCGCCCGCTAACTGTTGCCATTATCGCCGTTGCCGGTTTTAGCCCTTTTCACCTTTCCGTACCGTTTATCGTGTTTAGCGAAAAAATGGCGGAGAAAAAACGCTTTCACGTAATTATCTGCGCTGAAAATCTGGGAAACGTGGACTCTGCCGATGGGTTTTCCGTAACTGCCACCCATGACTATACCGCAGTCATCCAGGCGGATATTGTGATAATTCCTTACTGGGGAACAATTACACAAAAACCGCCACAAAAGCTGCTGAAAGCCTTAACGACCGCACGGGATAACGGCGCACAGATTGTCGGGCTTTGCCTGGGCACGTTTGTGCTCGGCTATGCAGGTTTACTGAACAATAAGCGTGCTGCCACGCACTGGGAGTTCGAGCGTGAATTTCAGGCACGTTTTCCACAAACATATCTGGATATTAACGCGTTGTATGTAGACGATGACGGTATTATTACCTCTGCCGGTACTGCCGCGGCGCTGGATTGCTGTTTGTATATTGTTCGGCAACATTTTGGCAGCGACTATGCTAACCATATTGCCCGACGGATGGTCGTACCGCCATATCGCACCGGCGGTCAGGCGCAGTTTATAGAGCAACCGGTGCCGAAAAATACCCATGATGAACGCATTAACCTCCTGCTGGATTACCTGCGGCAAAACATTGCGCAACAGCATGATCTCGACTCGCTGGCGCAGCGAGTAATGATGAGTCGCCGCACGCTAACCCGTCATTTTATGAAAGCGACCGGTTCGAGTATCGCCGAATGGCTCATCACTGAACGCTTACGCCGTAGCCAGGAACTGTTGGAAACCAGTCAGTTGCCCGTTGAGAGGATAGCGGCTGAGGTGGGTTTTCTCTCACCTGTGACCTGGCGTCAGCATTTTAAATCTCACTTCGGCGTCAGCCCCGCCGAATGGCGAAAAACCTTCCGTGGTATGGCATGATAGCGCCCGGAAGAAAGTGAATTCAGGGTGGTGAATGTGAAACCAGTAACGCTATACGATGTCGCAGAGTATGCCGGTGTCTCTTATCAGACCGTTTCCCGCGTGGTAAATCAGGCCAGCCACGTTTCTGCGAAAACGCGGGAAAAAGTGGAAGCGGCAATGGCGGAGCTGAATTACATTCCCAACCGCGTGGCACAACAACTGGCGGGCAAACAGTCGTTGCTGATTGGCGTTGCTACCTCCAGCCTGGCCCTGCACGCGCCGTCACAAATTGTCGCGGCGATAAAATCTCGCGCTGACCAACTGGGTGCCAGCGTGGTGGTGTCGATGGTAGAACGAAGCGGCGTCGATGCCTGTAAAGCGGCGGTACACAACCTTCTCGCGCAACGCGTTAGCGGTCTGATCATCAACTATCCGCTGGATGAACAAGATGCCATTGCGGTGGAAGCCGCCTGTGGTAACGTGCCAGCGTTATTCCTCGATGTCTCTGACCAGGCCCCCATCAACAGTATTATTTTTTCCCATGAAGACGGTACGCGGCTTGGCGTGGATCATCTGGTCGCATTAGGTCACCAGCAAATCGCGCTGTTAGCAGGCCCATTAAGTTCTGTCTCCGCGCGTCTGCGTCTGGCGGGCTGGCACAAATATCTCAAACACCATCAAATTCAGCCAATAGCGGAACTGGAAGGCGACTGGAGCGCCATGTCCGGTTTTCAACAAACCATGCAGATGCTGAATGAGGGCGTTATTCCCACCGCGATACTGGTTGCCAACGATCAGATGGCGTTGGGCGCAATGCGCGCCATTACCGAGTTCGGGCTGCGCGTCGGCGCGGATATCTCGGTAGTGGGATACGACGATACCGAGGACAGCTCGTGTTATATCCCGCCGTTAACCACCATCAAACAGGATTTTCGTCTGCTGGGGCAAACCAGCGTAGACCGCTTGCTGCAACTCTCTCAGGGGCAGGCGGTGAAGGGAAATCAGCTACTGCCCGTCTCACTGGTGAAAAGAAAAACCACCCTGCCACCCAATACGCAAACCGCCTCTCCCCGCGCGTTGGCCGATTCATTAATGCAGCTGGCAAGGCAAATTTCCCGTCTGGAAAGCGGACAGTGAGCGCAACGCAATTAATGTGAGTCAGCTCACTCATTAGGCCCCCCAGGCTTTACACTCTATGCGTCAGGCTCGTATGTTGTGTGAAATTGTGAGCGGATAACAATTTCACACAGGATACAGCTATGACCATGATTACGGATTCACTGGCCGTCGTATTACAACGTCGTGACTGGGAAAACCCTGGCGTTACCCAACTTAATCGCCTTGCGGCGCATCCCCCTTTCGCCAGCTGGCGTAATAGCGAAGAAGCCCGCGCCGATCGCCCTTCCCGACAGTTGCGCAGCCTGAATGGTGAGTGGCAATTTGCCTGGTTTCCGGCACCAGAAGCGGTGCCGGAAAGCTGGCTCGAGAGCGATCTTCCTGACGCCGATACTGTCGTCGTCCCCTCAAACTGGCAGATGCACGGTTACGACGCGCCCATCTACACCAACGTGACCTATCCCATTGCGGTCAATCCGCCATTTGTTCCCGCAGAAAATCCGACAGGCTGTTACTCGCTCACATTTAATGTTGATGAAAGCTGGCTACAGGAAGGCCAGACGCGAATTATTTTTGATGGCGTTAACTCGGCGTTTCATCTGTGGTGCAACGGGCGCTGGGTCGGTTACGGCCAGGACAGTCGTTTGCCGTCTGAGTTTGACCTGAGCGAATTTTTACGCGCCGGAGAAAACCGCCTCGCGGTGATGGTGCTGCGCTGGAGTGACGGTAGCTATCTGGAAGATCAGGATATGTGGCGAATGAGCGGCATTTTCCGTGACGTCTCGTTGCTGCACAAACCAACCACGCAAATCAGCGATTTCCATGTTGCCACTCACTTTAATGATGATTTCAGCCGCGCTGTACTGGAGGCAGAAGTTCAGATGTACGGCGAACTGCGCGATGAGCTGCGGATAACAGTTTCTTTATGGCAGGGTGAAACGCAGGTCGCCAGCGGCACCGCACCTTTCGGCGGCGAAATTATCGATGAACGTGGTGGTTATAGCGATCGCGTCACGCTACGTCTGAACGTCGAAAACCCGGCGCTGTGGAGCGCCGAAATCCCGAATCTCTATCGTGCGGTGGTTGAACTGCACACCGCCGACGGCACGCTGATTGACGCAGAAGCCTGCGATGTCGGTTTCCGCGAGGTGCGGATTGAAAATGGCCTGCTGCTGCTGAACGGCAAGCCGTTGCTGATTCGCGGCGTTAACCGTCACGAGCATCATCCTCTGCATGGTCAGGTCATGGATGAGCAGACGATGGTGCAGGATATCCAGCTGATGAAGCAGAACAACTTTAACGCCGTGCGCTGTTCGCATTATCCGAACCATCCGCTGTGGTACACGCTGTGCGACCGCTATGGCCTGTATGTGGTGGATGAAGCCAATATTGAAACCCACGGCATGGTGCCGATGAATCGACTGACGGATGATCCGCGCTGGTTACCTGCGATGAGCGAACGCGTAACGCGGATGGTGCAGCGCGATCGTAATCACCCGAGCGTAATCATCTGGTCGCTGGGGAATGAATCAGGCCACGGCGCTAATCACGACGCGCTGTATCGCTGGATCAAATCTGTCGATCCTTCCCGCCCGGTACAGTATGAAGGCGGCGGAGCCGACACCATGGCCACCGATATTATTTGCCCGATGTACGCGCGCGTGGATGAAGACCAGCCCTTCCCGGCTGTGCCGAAATGGTCCATCAAAAAATGGCTTTCACTGCCTGGAGAGACGCGCCCGCTGATCCTTTGCGAATACGCCCACGCGATGGGTAACAGTCTTGGCGGCTTCGCTAAATACTGGCAGGCATTTCGTCAGTACCCCCGTTTACAGGGCGGCTTTGTCTGGGACTGGGTGGATCAGTCGCTGATTAAATATGATGAAAACGGAAACCCGTGGTCGGCTTACGGCGGTGATTTTGGCGATACGCCAAACGATCGCCAGTTCTGTATGAACGGTCTGGTCTTTGCCGACCGCACGCCGCATCCGACGCTGACGGAAGCAAAACACCAGCAGCAGTTTTTCCAGTTCCGTTTATCCGGGCGAACCATCGAAGTGACCAGCGAATACCTGTTCCGTCATAGCGATAACGAGCTCCTGCACTGGTCGGTGGCACTGGATGGCAAGCCGCTGGCAAGCGGTGAAGTGCCTCTGGATGTCGCCCCACAAGGTAAACAGTTGATTGAACTGCCTGAACTACCGCAGCCGGAGAGCGCCGGGCAACTCTGGCTCACGGTACGCGTAGTGCAACCGAACGCGACCGCATGGTCAGAAGCCGGACACATCAGCGCCTGGCAACAATGGCGACTGGCGGAAAACCTCAGCGTGACGCTCCCTCCCACGTCCCACGCCATCCCGCAACTGACCACCAGCGAAGCGGATTTTTGCATCGAGCTGGGTAATAAGCGTTGGCAATTTAACCGCCAGTCAGGCTTTCTTTCACAGATGTGGATTGGCGATGAAAAACAACTGCTGACGCCGCTGCGCGATCAGTTCACCCGTGCGCCGCTGGATAACGACATTGGCGTAAGTGAAGCAACGCGTATTGATCCGAACGCCTGGGTCGAACGCTGGAAGGCGGCGGGCCATTACCAGGCCGAAGCGGCGTTGTTGCAGTGCTCGGCAGATACACTTGCCGACGCGGTGCTGATTACGACCGCCCACGCGTGGCAGCATCAGGGGAAAACCTTATTTATCAGCCGGAAAACTTACCGGATTGATGGACACGGTGAGATGGTCATCAGTGTGGATGTTGAAGTGGCGAGCGATACGCCGCATCCGGCGCGGATTGGCCTGACCTGCCAGCTGGCGCAGGTAGCAGAGCGGGTAAACTGGCTCGGATTAGGGCCGCAAGAAAACTATCCCGACCGCCTTACTGCAGCCTGTTTTGACCGCTGGGATCTGCCATTGTCAGACATGTATACCCCGTACGTTTTCCCGAGCGAAAACGGTCTGCGCTGCGGGACGCGCGAATTGAATTATGGCCCACACCAGTGGCGCGGCGACTTCCAGTTCAATATCAGCCGCTACAGCCAACAACAACTGATGGCAACCAGTCATCGCCATCTGCTGCACGCGGAAGAAGGTACCTGGCTGAATATCGACGGTTTCCATATGGGGATTGGTGGCGACGACTCCTGGAGCCCGTCAGTGTCGGCAGAATTTCAACTGAGCGCAGGTCGCTATCATTACCAGTTGATCTGGTGCCAAAAATAATAATAACCGGGCAGGCTATGCCTGCCCGTATTTAGCGTAAGGAAATCCATTATGTTCTATTTAAAAAACACAAACTTTTGGATGTTCGGCTTATTCTTTTTCTTTTACTTTTTTATCATGGGTGCCTATTTCCCGTTTTTCCCGATTTGGCTACATGACATCAACCATATCAGCAAAAGTGATACCGGAATAATTTTTGCCGCTATTTCTCTGTTCTCCCTGTTATTTCAACCACTGTTTGGTCTGCTTTCTGACAAACTCGGGCTGCGCAAATACCTGCTATGGATTATTACCGGCATGTTAGTGATGTTTGCGCCGTTCTTTATTTTTATCTTCGGGCCACTGTTACAATACAACATTCTAGTAGGCTCGATTGTTGGTGGCATTTATCTTGGCTTTTGTTTTAACGCCGGTGCGCCAGCAGTAGAGGCATTTATCGAGAAAGTCAGCCGTCGCAGTAATTTCGAATTTGGTCGTGCGCGGATGTTTGGCTGTGTTGGCTGGGCGCTGTGTGCCTCGATTGTCGGCATCATGTTCACCATCAATAACCAGTTTGTTTTCTGGCTGGGTTCTGGCTGTGCGCTCATCCTCGCCGTTTTGCTCTTTTTTGCCAGAACGGATGCCCCTTCTTCCGCCACGGTTGCCAATGCCGTAGGCGCCAACCATTCGGCTTTTAGCCTTAAGCTGGCACTGGAATTGTTCAGACAGCCCAAACTGTGGTTTTTGTCGCTGTATGTTATTGGCGTTTCCTGTACCTACGATGTTTTTGACCAACAGTTTGCTAATTTCTTTACTTCGTTTTTTACCTCCAGTGAACAGGGTACGCGGGTATTTGGCTACGTAACGACAATGGGCGAATTACTTAACGCCTCGATTATGTTCTTTGCGCCGCTGATTATTAATCGCATCGGCGGGAAAAACGCCCTGCTGCTGGCTGGCACTATTATGTCTGTACGCATTATTGGCTCATCGTTCGCCACCTCAGCGCTGGAAGTGGTTATTCTGAAAACGCTGCATATGTTTGAAGTACCGTTCCTGCTGGTGGGCTGCTTTAAATATATTACCAGCCAGTTTGAAGTGCGTTTTTCAGCGACGATTTATCTGGTCTGTTTCTGCTTCTTTAAGCAGCTGGCGATGATTTTTATGTCTGTACTGGCGGGCAATATGTATGAAAGCATCGGTTTCCAGGGTGCTTATCTGGTGCTGGGTCTGGTGGCGCTGGGCTTCACCTTGATTTCCGTGTTCACACTTAGCGGCCCCGGCCCGCTTTCTCTACTGCGTCGCCAGGTGAATGAAGTCGCTTAAGCAATTAATGTCGGATGGGGCGCGAGCGCCTTATCCGACCAACATATCAGGACGGAATGATCAAAATGAACATGCCAATGACCGAAAGAATAAAAGCAGGCAAGCTATTTACCGATATGTGCGAAGGCTTACCTGAAAAAAGACTTCGTGGGAAAACGTTAATGTATGAGTTTAATCACTCGCATCCATCAGAAGTTGAAAAAAGGGAAAGCCTGATTAAAGAAATGTTTGCCACGGTAGGAGAAAACGCCTGGGTAGAACCTCCCGTCTATTTTTCTTATGGTTCCAACATCCATATAGGCCGCAATTTTTACGCAAATTTCAATTTAACCATTGTCGATGACTACACGGTAACAATCGGTGATAACGTACTGATTGCACCCAACGTTACTCTTTCCGTTACGGGACACCCTGTACACCATGAATTGAGAAAAAACGGAGAGATGTACTCTTTTCCGATAACGATTGGCAATAATGTCTGGATCGGGAGTCATGTGGTCATTAATCCAGGCGTCACCATCGGGGATAATTCTGTTATTGGCGCGGGTAGTGTCGTCACAAAAGACATTCCACCAAATGTCGTGGCTGCTGGCGTTCCTTGTCGGGTTATTCGCGAAATAAACGACCGGGATAAGCAATATTATTACAAAGATTACAAAGTTGAATCGTCACTTTAAATTATAAAAATTGCCTGATGCGCTTCGCTTATCAGGCCTACAAATTCAGTGATCTACGTAGGCCGTATCCGGCATGAACAAAGCGCAGGAACAAGCGTCTCATCATGCCTCCTTGACCCACAGCTGCGGAAAACGTGCTGGTGCAAAGCGCAGGGTTATGATCATCAGCCCAACGACGCATAGCGCATGAAACGCCCAGTCCATCAGGTAATTGCCGCTGATACTACGCAGCACGCCAGAAAACCAGGGGGCAAGCCCGGCAATGACAAAACCAATCCCCTGCATAAACGCCACCAGCTTGCCAGCAATAGTCGGTTGCACAGAGTGGTCGAGCGCCAGCAGCAAACAGAGCGGAAACGCGCCGCCCAGACCTAAACCACACACCATCGCCCACAATACCGGCAATTGCAGCGGCAGCCAGATAAAGCCGCAGAAACCCACCAGTTGTAACACCAGCGCCAGCATTAACAGTTTGCGTCGGTCCTGATGGCGAGCCATAGCAGGCATTAGCAATGCTCCTGCGGCTTGCCCAAGCGTCATCAACGCCAGCAAGGAACCGCTGTACTGCGCGCTGGCACCAATCTCAATATAGAAAGCGGGTAACCAGGCAATCAGGCTAGCGTAACCACCGTTAATCAGACCGAAGTAAAGGCCCAGCGTCCACGCGCGGGGAGTGAATACCACGCGAACCGGAGTGGTTGTTGTCTTGTGAGAAGAGGCGACTTCGCGGGCGCTTTGCCGCCACCAGGCAAAGAGCGCAACAACGGCAGGCAGCGCCCACCAGGCGAGTGTTTGATACCAGGTTTCGCTATGTTGAACTAACCAGGGCGTCAGGGCAGCACCAAGTCCACCGCCGCCCATCAGAGCCGCGGACCACAGCCCCATCACCAGTGGCGTGTGCTGCTGAAACCGCCGTTTAATCACCGAAGGCATCACCGCCTGAATGATACCGATCCCCACCCCACCAAGCAGTGCGCTGCTAAGCAGCAGCGCACTTTGGGGGTAAAGCTCACGCATCAATGCACCGACGGCAATCAGCAACAAACTGATGGCGACGCTGCGACGTTCGCTGACACGCTGATGAAGCCAGCTTCCGGCCAGTGCCAGCCCGCCCATGGTGACCACCGGCAGAGCGGTCAACAGGGCAGCCACGCTAAAGCTCATTCCGCTCGCCTGGCGCAATTGCGGTAGCAGTGGCCCGACGGAGGTGAGCAGTGGTCGCATATTAAGACCAATCAGCACCAGAACCAGCAGCATCGTGAACGTCTTTTGATGGTCGCGCATGACTGTCAGAACGGTTTGGTCGGCAGATATTTACCATCTAAGGTGATGACCGCACGTTCGCCACCTTCCGGGTCCGCCACTTTCTTAACGTCGAGTTTGAAGTTAATCGCGCTGATAATGCCATCGCCAAACTTCTCATGAACCAACGCTTTCAGGGTTGTGCCGTACACCTGCAACATTTCATAGAAACGATACATCGTTGGGTCGGTTGGAATACGGTCATCAATGCAGCCACGCAGTGGCACAGTTTGTAATAACAGAATGGCGTCTTCGTCGAGATCCAGTTTCGCCCCGACCAGGCGGGCGGCGTCGGCAGGAAGCGCCTGCTGACCCAGCAAAGCCGCGGTTACGAAGGCTTCTGCCAGACCGGTACCATCGGCAATCTCGGCAAATGAGAGATCTTTTTTAGCTTTGCTGAGCAAAATGGCATCGGCAAGATCAAGACGAATATTGCGGTTAATTTGCGACTGAATCATGGTGGATCTCCTGATGGTTTAAAAATAAGGTTACGCTGCGGTCGGCTGGCGTAGCGGTATGGCACAAACGCGAGGATTAGCTGCCAGTGGCACAAACTGGCGGGTTGCGCCGTCAAAAGCTGCGATGCTGCCGCTTTCAATGTCGTAGACCCAGCCGTGCAGGGCGATCCGCCCCTCTTCGAGCGCCAGGCGCACCGATGGATGAGTTTGCAAATTAGCCAACTGAGCAATGACGTTTTCACGTACCATCGCGGCAGCTTTTGACGGTAAATCGGGATGCGGGCGCGCCTCATTAACGACGCGGGCTGAATCGGCATAACGCAGCCAGTGGGAGACGGCAGGCATATGGTCCATGCACTGACAGCTGGCAATGGCAGTCATCGCCCCACAGTTGGAATGACCACAAATCACAATGTCAGATACCCGAAGCGCAGCGACGGCATACTCCACCGAAGCAGAAACGCCACCGGGTTCCGGCCCGTAGGAAGGGACGATATTGCCCGCATTGCGAATAACGAACAGATCGCCAGGCTCACGTTGCGTCACCAGCTCAGGGACCAGACGGCTATCGGAGCATGAGATAAAAAGTGTGCGCGGGCTTTGCTGTGTCGCCAGCTGTTTAAACAAGGCTTCCCGCTCAGGAAATGCCTCGCGCTGGAATTTAAGGAATCCATCAATAATCTCTTTCACCGTTAACCTCTGTCTGTCTGTCTCTGGAATGAGAGGCAGACTACTCGCCGATTGTCATAAGGTAAAAGACTCATTTATGATGAGTTCTATTGGATTTACTTATAGGTTGGCGAATGCTCTCTCGACATATCAATTACTTTCTTGCCGTGGCTGAACATGGCAGCTTCACCCGTGCCGCCAGTGCGTTGCACGTCTCCCAGCCTGCGCTTTCCCAGCAGATTCGCCAGTTAGAGGAGAGTTTAGGCGTGCCGCTGTTTGACCGTAGCGGGCGAACGATTCGTCTCACTGATGCGGGGGAAGTCTGGCGACAGTACGCCAGCCGGGCGTTACAGGAACTGGGGGCGGGTAAACGGGCGATTCATGATGTTGCCGATCTGACGCGAGGATCGCTGCGTATCGCCGTCACCCCCACCTTTACGAGCTACTTTATCGGCCCCTTAATGGCGGATTTCTATGCGCGCTACCCCGGCATCACGCTCCAGCTACAGGAAATGTCGCAGGAGAAAATCGAAGATATGCTTTGTCGCGACGAGCTGGACGTTGGGATTGCCTTCGCGCCTGTGCATTCGCCGGAGCTGGAGGCAATTCCTTTACTGACAGAAAGTTTAGCGTTGGTGGTGGCGAAACATCATCCGCTGGCTGACCAGGAACAGGTGGCATTGAGTCGCTTGCATGATGAAAAACTGGTGCTGCTCAGCGCGGAATTTGCCACCAGAGAGCAAATTGACCACTACTGCGAGAAAGCGGGGCTGCATCCACAGGTGGTGATAGAGGCGAACTCAATTAGCGCGGTTCTGGAGCTGATTCGCCGCACTTCTCTTTCCACCTTGCTGCCTGCGGCGATTGCCACACAACATGATGGGCTTAAAGCGATTTCTCTTGCCCCGCCACTACTGGAGAGAACGGCGGTTTTGTTGCGGCGGAAAAATAGCTGGCAGACAGCCGCCGTGAAGGCATTTTTGCACATGGCGTTGGAAGAATACGCGGATGTTGGCGGGAATGAATCACGGTAGCCACTGACACAGGTCAGCGGCTGGAATTGCCTGATGCGCTACGCTTATCAGGCCTACGAGTTCAGTGCAAGGCGTTCACGCCGCATCCGGGCATAAACTACAGCTGGCAGACAGCCGCCGCGAAGGCATTTTTGCACATGGCGTTGGAAGAATGCGCGGATGTTGGCGGGAATGAATCACGGTAGCCGCTGACACAGGTCAGCGGCTGGAATTGCCTGATGCGCTACGCTTATCAGGCCTACGAGTTCAGTGCAAGGCGTTCACGCCGCATCCGGCATAAACTACGCTCGCTGTAACCCAGTCGATTATCGTTTGTAATCGATGGCTTCTGGCTGCTCCAGATACACGGTGGTTTGTGCCGGTTGTGTACTGGCGATCACTTTACCGCCACGTACCGAATAACGTACCGGAACCTGACGGCGCAGCGCGTCAAACCCATTTTCAGCCGGCAGGATAACCAGGTTGGCGCTGTTTCCGGCGGCAATGCCGTAATCCTGCAAATTCAACGTCCTGGCGCTGTGGTGGGTGATCAAATTCAGGCCATCGTTAATTTGCCCGTAGCCCATCAACTGACAAACATGCAGCCCCATATGCAGCACTTGCAGCATATTCGCCGTTCCCAGCGGATACCACGGATCGAAGACATCATCGTGACCAAAGCAGACGTTAATGCCGGACTCCAGCATCTCTTTAACGCGCGTGATGCCGCGACGTTTTGGATACGTATCGAAACGCCCTTGCAGATGAATATTGACCAGCGGGTTGGCGACAAAGTTAATACCGGACATTTTCAGCAAGCGGAACAGGCGTGAGGTATACGCCCCGTTATAGGAGTGCATTGCCGTGGTGTGACTGGCAGTGACTCGCGCGCCCATGCCTTCACGGTGCGCCAGGGCGGCAACGGTTTCGACAAAGCGCGACTGTTCGTCATCAATCTCGTCACAGTGAACGTCGATGAGACGGTCGTATTTTTGCGCCAGGGCGAAGGTTTTATGCAGCGACTCCACGCCGTATTCACGGGTAAATTCAAAATGCGGAATCGCCCCAACAACGTCTGCCCCTAAGCGTAACGCCTCTTCCAGCAACGCTTCACCGTTGGGATACGACAAAATCCCTTCCTGAGGGAAGGCGACAATTTGCAGATCAATCCACGGCGCGACTTCCTGCTTCACTTCCAGCATTGCTTTCAGCGCAGTTAGCGTTGCATCCGAAACATCGACATGGGTACGCACATGCTGAATACCGTTGGCAATCTGCCATTTCAGCGTTTGCCAGGCGCGTTGTTTCACATCGTCATGGGTTAATAACGCTTTGCGCTCGGCCCAGCGTTCAATGCCTTCAAACAGCGTGCCGGACTGATTCCAGTTCGGTTGTCCGGCGGTTTGCGTGGTGTCCAGGTGAATATGCGGCTCCACAAACGGCGGTATAACTAAACCTTGTTCGGCATCCAGGCTGTTTTCAGTTATGGGCATCACGCCGGATTGCGCATCAATGGCGCTGATTTTTCCGTCCTGCAGATGAATCTGCCACAGCCCCTCTTTGCCTGGTAACCGGGCGTTAATAATTGTTTGTAAAGCGTTATTCGACACTGTTAACCTCCACATGCGTCATTGCTGCTGTCGTTTTACGATTCAAAATCGGGTTAAGGATCAGATAGCTCAGCGCGCCACCTAATACCGCGTTGACCGGAACAATTCCCGGTAACCAGTGGCCTGCGGCAATCCCCAGCGCGACCGCCAGAATCGCCACCCAATTGACACTCATCATACGCGTGGTCGCAAAGTGCTCATAGCGGCGACGGTTCATCAGATAGTCGGCGATGATCACGCCACCTACCGGAGGAATAGCTGCCGAAAGGAAGGTCAACCAGCCGACAAAATTGTTATACAGCCATAATGCGCAGACCGTACCGATAATACCGTTGATTACCGAAAGGGTTTTGCTCGACATCCCGGTAATGTTGGCGAAACCTAAACCCGACGCATAGAGCGCGTTATCGTTGGTGGTCCAGATATTCAGCCCCAGTACCACAATCGCGGGCAGCAGCAGTCCCTGAGCAATCATCACATCAGAGATATCCGCCATCCCCAGTGCCGCAGCGCCCGCTGCACCGAAAATAAACATCAACGAGTTGCCGAGGAAAAAGGCCACCATCGCCACCAGCACCGCCAGTTTGGCATTGCGACCAAACCGGACAAAGTCGGCGGTGAGCGTACCCGCACTGATAAATGACCCCACAACCAGCGCCAGCGCGACATTGAAATCTAATGGTTGTGCGGGAACGACCGCTTTTAAGGCGTCCAGGCCACCCATGCCGTTAACGGCCAGCCACACGGAATAACCGCCAAGGCAGGCGATAGCCGGAACCGCAATCACCGAAAGAACCGTCAGCGCCGAAATGCCAAAGAAGACGGTGACGGTCATCAGTAAACCGGAGACGGCAATCAGCAAATTAATATCCAGCCCGGTTGCCTTGCCCACCGGAATGGCAAACATCGCCACGCCAACGCCAAACCAGCCAACCTGGGTGCCTCCCAGCAGCAGTGAAGGCAGCCATGAGCCTTTAACACCAAACGAGAAACGAGCAAGAAGATGAGTGGTCAGGCCGGTTTTTGCGCCAATGTAACCAAGAAATGAAGTGTAAATACCGAGGAGAAGATTACCGATGAGGACTGCGAGGAAGAAATCATGATAGCTAAGACCGGTTCCGAGAGTGCCGCCGGTCCACATACTGGCGGAAAAGAAGGTTAATCCCAGCATGACGAACGTCAATGCCAATACCCCTTTCCGCGCCGACTGCGGGACTGGCCCCTGGCTAAAGTTGTTATCTTGCGACACGAAATTCCTCCGTTTGCTGTTTGAAACCCAAAAAATCCGCCGCATTCTATTCATCTGAAGATAAAAAGCAATCGTTTTCGTGGGGAAATATATTTTTTATATGAATGAGTGCGAAAAGGTGGGGGAAAACTTATCTGTGTAAAAACAGTGGGTAGGCATGATAAGACGCGTCAGCGCCGCATCAGGCATCGGTGCACGGTGTCGGATGCGCCACGCGACGCATCCGACAATAACTTACTCTTCCATCGCCTGGCGGATCTGATCCAACGACGCAGGATCATCAATGGTCGTCAGATCCCCAGGATCGCGTCCTTCGCAAATCGCCTGGATCGTGCGGCGCAGCATTTTTCCGGATCGCGTTTTCGGCAATTGCGAGACAAACCAGACGTGCGCCGGGCGGCCAAAGTTGCCAATCTGGCTGTCCACCAGCGCCATAATCGCCTTCTCTTGCGAGTGCGCCACCTCGCGGTCATCCAGACTGTCGCTCTCTTTCGGAATGACAAACGCCACCGCTACCTGCCCTTTCAGCGCATCTTTCACCCCAACCACCGCCACTTCGGCAACGCCCGGATGACTGGAGATACTCTCTTCAATCTCGCGCGTACCCAGCCGATGCCCGGCAACGTTAATCACGTCATCAGTGCGCCCGAGAATAAAGTGATAACCGTCAGCATCGCGGATGCCCCAGTCAAAGGTGGCGTACACCGAGCGGGAAAACAACGACCAGTAAGTCTTCACAAAGCGGTCGTCGTCGCCCCAGATGGTTTGAATACAGCCCGGCGGCAGCGGCCCTTCCACCACCAGCATCCCTTTCTCATTGACGCCGCACGGTTCGCCGGTGACTTCATTAAGCAACTGTACGTTGTAGCCATACATCGGCACACCAGGGCTTCCTAAACGCGTCGGCCTGTCATCCAGACCGCGAGCAATCGCCATAATCGGCCAGCCGGATTCGGTCTGCCAGTAGTTGTCGATGACCGGCACATCCAGCGTATTGCTCACCCAACTGGCGGTCGGCTCGTCCAGCGGCTCTCCAGCCAGATAGAGCACTTCCAGCGACGAGAGATCGTGTTTGCGAATTTCGGCGGTAGGGAATTTTTTCAGCACGCGAATAGCGGTCGGCGCTGAGAACATGCGGCTAACCTGATATTTCTCGACGATTTTCCACCACACACCGCAGTCCGGCCAGGTCGGCAATCCTTCGTAAACAATGGTCGCCATCCCCGCCAACAGCGGCGCGTAGACGATATACGAATGCCCAACCACCCAGCCGATATCCGACGCGCAAAAGAACACGCCGCCCGCTTTGCCGCCAAAAATGGTGTCCATCGAGGTCGCCAGCGCCACCGCATAGCCGCCGACGTCACGCTGCACGCCTTTAGGTTTGCCGGTCGTGCCGGAGGTGTAAAGAATGCAGGAGATTTCGTTGGATTCCAGCCACGCCACCGGCACCCGCGCGCCGATGTGTTGATGGCGCAACGACGCGAAATCGACATCCCGCCCACTAACACGCGGCATTTTCGCCAGCCCGCGATCCACCAGCAAAACGTGGCGCGGCTGATGCTGTGCCTGACTTATCGCATCGTCGAGCAATTTTTTATAGGGAATGATTTTGCCACCGCGCGCCCCGGCATCAGCCGAGACAATCAGCACCGGTTTAGCGTCATCAATTCGCGCCGCCACGCTGTGCGAAGCAAATCCACCAAACACCACCGAGTGAATAGCACCAATGCGCGCACAGGCCAGCAGGGTAATATGCGCTTCGGCAATCATCGGCATATATACCAGCACCCGATCGCCACGCTGCACCCCCAGCGAGCGCAGCATTGAGGCCACCGCGTTTACTTCGTCATGCAGCTGGCGAAAGGTAAAGGTGCGCTCTTCTTCTGTTTCCGAAGAGACGGCAATCAATGCCAGCGCCTCTGGCTGTTTCTCCAGCCAGCGATCGATGGCGTTGTGGCACAAATTGGTTCGGCCTTCACAAAACCAACGGGCAAACGGCGGATTGCTGTGATCGAGCGTTTGCGTAAAGGGCGTCTGCCAGTCAATACGCCGGGCCTGCTCGGCCCAGAACTGCTCCGGTTCGTTAATCGAACGCTGATAAAATTCGCTAAAAGACATAATGCTCTCCTGTTGAACTTACGCCTTACCGCCGTTTACTTAAATGACGTACAGGTCGAGATAGTCATTGACCGGCATCTGTTCGAGGTGAGCTCTGTCGAGAGAAACCTCCAGAATGCGCTGCTGTTGGCGAGTCGGGAACTGGCGCGCGAGATTGATTTTGAATTTATCGACCAGTTTCGGAATGCCGTCCTGGCGGCGGCGCGCATGACCAATTGGGTACTCCACCACCACTTCTTCAAAGCGCGTGCCGTCAGTGAACTCAAGGGTTATGGCATTGGCGATGGCGCGTTTTTCCGGGTCGTGGTAGTCAGCGGTAAACGCCGGATCTTCAAAGCAATTGATCTTCTCGCGCAGAGCGTCGATGCGTTTATCTTGTGCCACGTTGTCCTCGTAATCTGCCGCCGTTAAGCGCCCGAATAGCAGCGGGATCGCCACCATGTACTGAATGCAGTGGTCGCGATCCGCCGGGTTATTGAGAGGCCCTTTTTTGTCGATAATGCGAATACAGGCTTCGTGGGTGCGAATGGTCACTTTTTCGATATCTGCCACCGTTTTGCCTGCGGCATGCATCTGTTCATAGAGCGTCATCGCTGCTTCAACTGCCGTCTGGGAGTGGAACTCCGCCGGGAAGGAGATTTTGAACAGCACATTTTCCATCACGTAAGAACCGTACGGGCGCTGGAAGCGGAACGACTCGCCTTTAAAGGAGACGTCGTAAAAACCCCACACCGGCGCGGTCAGGGCTGACGGGTAACCCATTTCGCCCGTTTTCGCCATCAGTGCCAGACGTACCGCACGGGAAGTGGCATCACCCGCCGCCCAGGATTTACGCGTGCCGGTGTTCGGCGCATGGCGATAAGTGCGCAGCGACTGACCATCTACCCACGCCAGCGAAACGGCATTGAGAATTTCCTCGCGGGTCAGGCCGAGCATTTCGGCAACCACGGCGGTGGAAGCCACTTTCACTAACAGAACGTGGTCGAGACCGACGCGATTAAAGGAGTTTTCCAGCGCAATGCAGCCCTGAATTTCATGGGCTTTAATCATTCCGGTCAGCACCTGTTTCATGGTTAACGGGGCTTTGCCGCTGGCGACTGCGTTACGTGAAAGCCAGTCTGCCGTTGCCAGAATGCCGCCGAGGTTGTCGGAAGGATGGCCCCACTCCGCCGCCAGCCAGGTATCGTTGAAATCGAGCCAGCGGATCATCGCGCCAATGTTAAATGCCGCCTGGACGGGGTCGAGCTGAAACTGAGTTCCGGGGACGCGCACGCCGTTAGGTACAACGGTGCCGGGGACAATTGGCCCCAGCAGTTTTTTGCAGGCCGGGTATTCAAGGGCTTCAAGACCGCAGCCGAGCGTGTCGAGCAGGCAGTAATGAGCGGTGTCGTAGGCCACTCTGGAGCTGATTTCGTAGTTCATCACGTAATCGACGATATCAACGATTTCACGATCAAATTCCGGGCGGATGTTGTTGATTTGAGCTGACATTGGGTACGTTTCCTTATTGTTATTCGTAGAGGTTTACTGGCGCTTATCCAGCGCGACAAACGGGCGGTCTTCCGGTCCAACATAATTGGCGGAAGGACGGATAATTTTGTTGTCCTGACGTTGTTCGATAATGTGCGCCGCCCAGCCGGTGACGCGGGCGATAACAAACAGTGGTGTGAACATCTCGGTGGGAACGCCCATCATGTTGTAGGAAACAGCGGAGAACCAGTCGAGATTGGGGAACATCTTTTTCGTCTCCCACATCACCGTTTCCAGGCGATCGGCGATGTTGTACATCTTCAGCGAGCCGCCTTCCTGCGAGAGCTGCTTCGCCACGCGTTTGATCACCTGATGACGCGGGTCGGCGATGGTATAAACCGGATGCCCGAAACCAATGACCACTTCTTTGTTTTCCACCCGCTTGCGGATATCGGCTTCGGCTTCGTCCGGCGTTTCATAGCGTTGTTGGATCTCCAGCGACACTTCATTCGCCCCGCCGTGTTTCGGCCCACGCAGTGCGCCAATCGCGCCAATAATCGCGGAATACATATCCGAGCCAGTACCCGCAATCACCCGGCTGGTAAAGGTGGAGGCGTTAAACTCGTGCTCGGCGTACAGCACCAGCGAAATTTGCATCGCCTTTTCCCAGCTTTGCGACGGCTTTTCGCCGTGCAGCAGATGCAGGAAGTGACCGCCGATGGAGTCGTCATCGGTTTCCGGCTGGATGCGTTCGCCGTTGTGGCTGTAGTGATACCAGTAGAGAAGAATCGAGCTCAGCGACGCCAACAGTTTGTCGGCTATATCCCGCGCGCCAGAGACGGTGTGCCCCTCTTTTTCTGGCAGCGTGCAACCGAGCGCGGAAACGCCGGTGCGCATGACATCCATCGGGTGCGACGCCGCTGGTAAGGCTTCCAGCACGGTACGCACGTTAGCCGGTAAACCGCGCAGGGCTTTTAGTTTCGTTTTGTAGGCGGCGAGTTCGTCACGGGTCGGCAGTTTGCCGTGGATCAGCAGATGCGCCACTTCTTCAAATTCGCAATGTTCCGCGAGATCAAGAATATCGTAGCCACGGTAATGCAGGTCGTTGCCGCTTTTACCCACGGTGCAGAGCGCCGTATTGCCCGCCGGAACGCCGGAAAGTGCCACAGATTTTTTCGGTTTAATGACATGGGTACTGTTTTGCAGGATCGTTGTGTCGCTCATGTTGTCCTCGTCATTTGTAGGGTCGAGATATTTTTCGTTGTGTTTTATTTCGCCTGGTTACGGGCAAACAGGTCGTCGAGCTTCTCTTCGTACTGGTAGTAGTTGATGCTTTCGTACAGCTCGTTGCGGGTCTGCATGGTGTCGATGACGCTTTTCTGCGTGCCTTCCTGACGCAGGACGTTGTAGACATGTTCAGCGGCGCGGTTCATGGCGCGAAACGCTGAAAGTGGGTACAGCGCCATTGCAACATGGGCGCTGCGTAATTCATCGGTAGTAAACAGCGGCGTGGCGCCAAATTCGGTAATGTTGGCGAGGATCGGCACCTGCACCGCATCGGCAAACTGGCGGTACATGGCGAGTTCGGTAATCGCCTCCGGGAACAACATCTCGGCACCCGCTTCAACATAGGCCTGCGCGCGTTCGATCGCGGCATCCAGTCCTTCAACCGCCAGCGCATCGGTGCGCGCCATGATCACAAAATCAGGATCGGTTTTCGCATCCACCGCCGCGCGGATCCGATCCACCATCTCCTCTTTCGAGACGATCGCCTTGTTCGGACGATGACCGCAGCGTTTCGCGCCAACCTGATCTTCAATATGCAATCCTGCCGCACCGGCTTTAATCATCGATTTCACAGTGCGGGCGACGTTAAAAGCCGAAGAGCCAAAACCGATATCCGCATCCACCAGCAGCGGCAGCGAACAAACGTCGGTGATACGACGAATATCGGTCAGCACATCATCAAGGGTAGAAATACCGAGATCGGGCAGCCCCAGTGAACCTGCCGCCACGCCACCGCCGGAGAGATAAATCGCCTGATACCCGGCACGCTGTGCCAGCAGCGCATGGTTAGCGTTAATGGTGCCGACAATTTGCAACGGGGTTTCTTTGCTTAGTGCAGCGCGAAACGCTTTACCTGGAGAGTGTAGAGACATAGCCCATCCTTTGTTATCAACTTGTTATTTGCGTTGATAAAGACAAAGCAAGGGGTGTGCCACAATTGCCTGAATAAAATTAAATGTTTGATTTCAATTTGTTAGAGATAAACTCATGAAATAGTCCGCAAATATGCGTTTCAGTTAACGTTTCAGACAATGTTTCACTGCATTTCATTGCAACAATTATGAAACAAGACTAAACCCAATACTCTGTTTCTTAACTTTGCGGTGCGCTATGGCACATCCACCACGGCTGAATGACGACAAACCGGTTATCTGGACGGTATCGGTGACGCGGCTGTTCGAGTTATTTCGCGATATCAGCCTCGAGTTTGATCATCTGGCGAACATTACCCCTATCCAGCTTGGCTTTGAAAAAGCGGTGACCTACATCCGCAAGAAACTGGCTAGCGAACGCTGCGACGCCATCATCGCTGCTGGCTCTAACGGCGCGTACCTGAAAAGCCGCCTGTCAGTGCCGGTGATTCTGATTAAGCCGAGCGGCTACGATGTGTTACAGGCACTGGCAAAAGCCGGAAAACTCACCTCTTCTATCGGCGTTGTCACCTATCAGGAAACTATTCCGGCGCTGGTGGCGTTTCAAAAAACCTTTAATTTGCGCCTCGACCAACGTAGCTACATTACCGAAGAAGATGCGCGCGGGCAGATTAACGAGCTGAAAGCCAACGGCACCGAAGCGGTGGTCGGCGCAGGGCTGATTACCGATCTGGCAGAAGAAGCCGGAATGACCGGAATTTTTATCTATTCCGCCGCCACCGTGCGCCAGGCGTTCAGCGATGCGCTGGATATGACGCGCATGTCGTTACGCCATAACACTCACGATGCCACCCGTAACGCCCTGCGTACTCGTTACGTGCTGGGCGATATGCTCGGTCAATCACCACAGATGGAACAGGTACGGCAGACTATTTTGCTTTATGCCCGTTCCAGTGCAGCGGTGTTGATTGAGGGGGAAACGGGAACGGGCAAAGAGTTGGCGGCCCAGGCGATTCATCGGGAATATTTTGCCCGCCACGATGCGCGACAGGGCAAAAAGTCGCATCCGTTTGTTGCCGTCAACTGCGGGGCGATTGCCGAATCGCTGCTGGAAGCGGAGCTGTTTGGCTATGAAGACGGGGCGTTTACCGGCTCGCGACGCGGAGGACGCGCCGGGCTGTTTGAAATCGCCCACGGCGGCACGCTGTTTCTGGATGAGATAGGCGAAATGCCTCTGCCATTGCAGACTCGCCTGTTACGAGTGCTGGAAGAAAAAGAGGTCACCCGCGTTGGCGGGCATCAGCCTGTTCCGGTGGATGTGCGGGTCATTAGCGCCACTCACTGCAATCTGGAAGAAGATATGCAGCAAGGGCAGTTTCGCCGTGATCTGTTTTATCGGCTGAGTATTTTGCGTCTGCAATTACCGCCACTGCGTGAGCGAGTGGCGGATATTCTGCCGCTGGCAGAGAGCTTTTTGAAAGTGTCTCTGGCAGCGCTCTCCGCCCCGTTTTCTGCCGCATTACGCCAGGGGTTACAGGCAAGCGAAACTGTGCTGTTGCGCTACGACTGGCCGGGCAATATTCGTGAACTGCGTAATATGATGGAGCGACTGGCGCTGTTTTTAAGTGTGGAACCGACGCCAGATTTAACGCCGCAATTTTTGCAGCAATTATTGCCAGAGCTGACACAAAAATCGGGTAACGTCATCGCCCCCCCCTTGCTGACACCACTACAGGCACTGGACAAATTTAATGGTGATAAAACAGCAGCAGCGAATTATTTAGGCATCAGCCGGACGACGTTCTGGCGGCGGCTAAAAAATTAAATTGCCGGATGCGGCGTTAACGCCTTATCCGGCCGACAAAAACATGAATTTCAATATATTCCGTTCACCGATAGACGTGCGCATCGGGTTTGTTTACATGAGCTTCAGAATTACTTCTTCTTATAAAGATCTGCCGTGCCGTGGATCTTATTGTCAGTCTGACCGGAGGTCAGAACCAACACATCCGCACCTTTTTCATCCGCTTTTTTGATCAGATCTTCTTTTGCATCTGCGGTCGACATTTCATTACTGGTTGAAATATCACCTATTTTTTCATATTGCGATTCAACTTTTTCAAATTCCGCTTTGGTCATCAATTCAGCGGCATAGACATTCGTGACAACAAAAGCTAACGCACCAACTAAGAGCTTAGTTCCAGTTTTCATCGATGAACTCCATAATGTGTGATTGGCCAATGCCCTGAAGCTAACAGTCATCATCAGGGTTGATTAATAAGTAGTTCAGCGGTTAGGAAAAATCTATAGGAAAAGAGAATATATTTGTATTTTTCTCAACGATAGCCACATTCTCCCTGTTGTTTAATAACACTTACTACAATTATCGCAGGCGTTCCTTAAATTAATTTTCATAAAAATCTCAAATTCCTTCATTCGCTAAAATCCAATATAAAATTCACATGAACCACATTACTTTTCTGAACAAGAAACCACCAACCATATATTGATGTGATTTCCATACTTTTTCTTTATTTCACTTACATAAAGTTTAGGATTATTAGATGTATTTTTTCTAAACGACATAAAAAAAAACCGCATTAACACAACTTACAAACCACTAAAACCAATCAATGCAATGAACAACTAACACTTTAATAAATTTATTACACCTAATATTACATATATTCTTATTTAGTAACTTGCATGTTTGTGCCTGACAAGGCTTCAGGAAGAAAACAGTGCAATAAAAAACATCTTGCCATTTAATTTTTAAGGATAAAAGTGAGTGATATGAAACCAGCAAAAAAAAGCTTATCGACACGGGCGATAGCCATTTCTACCATATTATTTACGCCAGTATCCTTGGCTATTACCCCACCTACAAATTCAGATAGTAATGTTATCATTAATAATAATGAAGAGATAAAACTCATTGCGTCAGAAGGCTACGATCCCGGATGGGAGCATTTTAACTCATTGAAAGTAGGTGAAGACTCTAATGGTTCATTACTCATTGATCATCTTTCACTTACCACTTCATCAGCCAGCATTGGTAATAATGCTGAAGGCTCCATCACTTTAACAAACCATACCAACTGGCAGTTCGACACCCCTACCTCCAATATTTTTTTAGGCACTAACGAAGGCTCCGGTACGTTATACGTGTTAGAAGGTAGTAAGATAAGTGGCCTGCAATCAATAAGAGTTGGTGAGTTTTATGGTGACGCCAGGGGGACGTTGGTTATTGATGGGGAAAGCTCATCAGTCACCTCTAACATTGCTATTGTTGGCGATCAGGGAACAGGGAAAGTATCTGTTACTAACGGCGGTACACTCACTTCCCTGACTCAACTGAATATTGGGTATGTTGACGCCCATTCTTCTCTGTCAGCTAACCAGAGTAGTTATGGAGAAGTTCAGGTCGCCGATAAAAATTCAACAGTGAATGCCCCAAATATACTTCTTGGCGGATATAACACATCTTCTACTTCTGATACTACCGGAGTTCTCACTGTCAGCAACGATGGTGTAATCAATGCGAATTCATATATCTGGGTTGGTGTCTCCTCTAACGGAACAGGAATATTAAATATTGGAGGTGCGCAAGGTGAGGCTGCGCAACCTGCTGGTTCAATTAATACTCCCCGAATTTATTTAGGGGGGACAAATGCGTCAACCACTTCAATATTAAACTTTAATCACACCAACGCTGATTTTGTTCTGACCTCGTACATAGACGGTAAAGGCCAGGTTAACCAAGTTGGTTCCGGGACAACCACATTATCCGGCTCGAATATCTATACCGGTAATACTTATATTAGCAACGGAAGTCTGCGCGCTGGCACGGTTGATACCTTCAGCCCAAACTCCGATTATATCGTCGACAGTGAAGGCCATCTCGATTTAAACACTTATTCGCAAACATTAAATACTCTGGCGCTGGCTGGAACAGCAACGTTGTCTTCGTATGAACAGGGTCACGAGTTCACGCCGACCACGCTGACCATTAACGGCAACTATGCTGCCAATGATGGCCTGTTAGTCATGCATACTGTATTAGGCGATGATAATTCCGCAACGGATAAGCTCATCGTAAAAGGTGATACTTCCGGTAGTACCCGCGTCATGGTCAACAATGCGGGCGGTCTGGGCGCGGCTACTCTGGAAGGAATAAAAA